>JBDHDY010000586.1:0-2514 GCA_039591275.1 Gemmatimonadota bacterium
AGAAGTGCGACATTCGTCGCCGCCTACCTCCTCACTGCCGATCCCCATCTCACCGTGGATGACGCCATTGCGCACGTGAAGAGCAAGCGCCCCGGTGCAGGGCTTCACCGGGGTCAGATCGCGAGTCTGAAAAGCTTCCGAGCCAGGCGAGACGTTAATCCGACGGAGTAATTCCCGCTCCCCGCTCCATGCCTCTAGCAGTCTCAATGATCCGCTGCCACGCCTGCTTCACGTGCCGCTCCTGCGTGCTGGTTTGCCCGACCTGGAACCGGATCGCGTAGTTGCCGTTGATGCGCGTGTGGGTGAGAAACAACTCGCCGCTGTCATTTAGCGTCATGCAAAGGCGTTCATTCAGCGCGTCCAACTCCTTCTGGTCATCCATCCCCGGCGGCCGATAGCGGAAGCACATGAGCGCAAGCTTGGGGGCTACAAGCAGCTCGAAGTCGGTGGCGGCTTCGATCTCCCCAGCGAGTTGCTGGGCCAGCGAAATGTGAAACCGCAGCATTTGCTGCAGTCCCTCCACACCATAGCTCCTCACAACGAACCAGAGCTTGAGGGCTCGGAACCGCCTCCCGAGTGGAATGCCCCAGTCGCGATAGTTGATCGCGGCATCATCCGCCCATGTCTTCAAGTATTCTGGCGCGATGTGAAACGTGCGTAAGAGAGCATCGACGTCGCGAACGAAGTACGCAGAACAGTCGAAGTTCGTGAAGAGCCACTTGTGCGGATTGAACACGAAGCTGTCAACACCGTCGATTCCGTCGATCATCCACCGATACTCGGGCAATATCAACGCGCTCCCTGCCCACGCCGCGTCCACATGGAGCCAAACGCCGTGACGACGGCAGACGTCAGCGATAGGCTGGAGCGGATCGATACCGGACGTACCCGTCGTCCCAATACAGGCAACTACGCACACGGGGGTATGACCGGCCTCAACATCCGCGGCGATGGATCGGTCCAAGGCTTCCGGAACCATAGCCAATGATTCATCCACCTCGATCTTGCGGAGGTTCATTCTGCCGAGGCCGGCGATTTTAATGCCCTTTTCTATGGAGGAATGCGCTTCCGCGGAGCAATACGTCGTGAAGACTCCGGCCGCGCTCATGCCGGATTCGTTTACCGCAAAATCGGTGACGCGCTCTCGCGCCGTCAGGATGGCGCATAAGGTGGCCGTCGACGCAGTGTCGTGGATTGATCCGACAAACTCCGGAGGCAACCCTATTACTTGCCGCAGCCACTCGAGCATCCGCGACTCGAGCTCGGTTGCGGCAGGTGAGGTTTCCCAGTTCATGCATTGGGCGGCCAGCGTTGCGGTCAGCATTTCCGCCAGAACCGATGGGCGGCTGCTGTTCGCGGGGAAGTAGCCAAAGAAGCTGGGGTGCTGCCAGTGCGTCATGCCCGGAAGGACTATGGTCTCAAAATCACGGAAGATCCGATCCATCGGCTCTGGCATCCGTGGCGGCTCGGCAGGAAGCTGTGACGCAATTTCCCCGGGCTTGACCTTGGTCTTGACCGGAAGGCGCTCAACTGCATCCAGATAATCAGCCATCCAGTCAACGAATTGATGGCCGAACGTTCTGAAGTCTTGGGTATTCATTGGGGCTTAGGGCTTAGGGCTTAGGGCTTAGGGCTTAGGGCTTAGGGCTTAGGGCTTAGGGCTTAGGGCTTAGGGCTTAGGGCTCCGAGGGAATAATGCTTTGACCACCCTTGAACAAGAGACAATACAGGGACGGGGAACTCGAGATTGGTGCTGCGCAGATAGCACGGTTTGCGACGTGGCCCTGCGAACAAGAGTGGCCTAAACGCCCTAAGCCCCAAGCCCCGGAAGGGTGAAGCCGTGGGAAGGGACGCCCCAATACCTGGAACGGAAGGGTGCAGCGGGGCAGCCGTGACGTCCCGCACTGAACTGCGGCTCTCCGTTCAGGAAGTTCTCTAGTACGCACCCTGGGCAGCTGGCAGCCGGCCGCTGGCAGCGGGAGGGGTGGGGCGGGGCGGGTAAACCCTTGCCCCACTACATTGTGCGATCTAATGTAGGAGTTGCCTCGTTGAGCCTGGCCCTGCCTGACTGCCCGCCAAGCGGTGGAAACAAAGGTTAAAGCCTTGGGGTTCAAGAATAAGACCGTTAGATCGGAGATGTTCATGACATATCGGCGCGTCGTCCTCACCCTGCTCATCGGGTTCATTTCATTCCTCACCGGCGGCTGGTTCCTCCAGGGACAGAACGGCGAGGGCAGGGATGTATATCAGAAGGCGCGCCTCTTTGACCAGATCGTCCGGTACGTGGCGGAGTATTACGTCGACTCCCTCGAGGTCAACGAGCTGTACGACATGGCCATCGACGGGATGTTCGACCAGCTTGGCGACCCCTATACATCCTTCCTGGGCCCTGAGGCGTTCGGCGAGCTAAGTCTCAGTACCACAGGGAATTACGCAGGAATCGGCGCCCGAATCGACTCTCGCGACGGGTGGGTGACGGTGGTGAGTCCCGTTGCTGACTCGCCGGCGGATCGC
>JBDHDY010000587.1:0-2514 GCA_039591275.1 Gemmatimonadota bacterium
CACCGCTCCGGAATCAGAAGCATTTGTGCATCCGATCGAGGCACGCGCCCGTGACAAGCTCGAGGGTGGATTTGCGAACCCGGTAGGAAGTGGGGATATTGACCCCACCCCCTCCGGACAGAACGGCTCGTACCGGCCAGGTAAGCCGCTCCTCGATCAGCGAGCAAACTCCAGTTTGAGAGTTCGTGGCGCGAAGTCGTCGAGAAAGAGTAGACCTTGACGGCGAAACCATTTCAAGTTGAGAACAAAGCGGACCGGACGTCGTTGGACCGACTGCCACTTGTTCATCTTGACCCAGGTTCGCCTCGCTTCGTCGACCGCATAGCCCGCCCGGATCATCATGCGCTGGAACTTCTTCGGTTTCTTCCATTTCTTGAGTTGCATGGAACGAAGCCGACTGCGGATGAATGCATCCAACTGCCGGAAAACCGTGCGGAATTCCTGCACGTGATAGTACCCTACCCAACCCTGCAGGTACGCATTGAGGGGCTGGATGATCTGGTACATCGACTGGCCATTGTTGCGCGGCGTCCGCCGCCGCACCTGGTCTTTGAAGCGTTGTCTGGCCTTGGTGCTGATGCGAATCTTACCCCGCAGAATCTGGAAGCCGAGAAACTCCACATCCTTGATCGGAGCCACCTGGCTTTTGTCCCGATTCATGGGCAGACCCAGTGTCTCTTCGAGGAATGTCGTGATGCTTTCCATAACCCTCCTGGCGGCCCGCTCCGACCTCAGGAGAATGACAAAATCGTCGGCCCACCGGCAGTACCGGTGGCCCCGCCTCTCCAACTCCTGGTCGAGTTGGTTGAGCACGATATTGGACAGCATCGGTGACACGGGTGAGCCTTGCGGGCAGCCCTTCAGGGTCTTCTCGATCTTCCCGTTCACCATCACCCCCGCTTTCAGCACGCGGGCGATGAGTGTTACCACTCGCTCATCGCGTATCTTGCGCCGCATAAGCTGGAGGATCAGGTCATGGGGAATTTCGTTGAAAAACCCTTGCAGGTCAATAACCGCACACCACTCGTAGCCCTCTAACACGATCTGAAGGACGTGTCCGATGGCCTGGTGTTGGCTCTTGCCGCGGCGAAATCCGAAATTTGACGCCGTGAAGTCCGGCTCAAACAGCTCTTCCAGCACACTGTGCAGGCTATGGCTGACGATCCGGTCCATGACAACAGGGATTCCCAGATTGCGCTTCTTCGCCGAGCCCGGTTTCGGTATCGACACCCTCCTTGCGGGTTTGAAGCGATAGGTGCCGGCTTGCAGCTTGTCGTGAATCAGGTCGAGCAGTTCCTCTGCCCGCTCCGCGAACGCTTCTACCGTCATCTGGTCCACACCGGCTGCCCCAGCATTGCGTCGTACGATCTGCCATGCCTGGCGCAGTCGCCTCCGGTCGTAGACCCGCTCCATCACTCGTTCAACTTGCACGTTGTCGTCCTCCGTGATTACCAACCGTTAGAGATTGTCGGGAATGGCTGGCCGTTGGCCGAAGCCGGAATAGCTCATGACCTCGGCAGTTCTCCGCCTCGGTGTCGCACTCGATCTCGCTATCCCCATGCCGTTTTCTGGCTTCTGACGCCATTCTCTGAGTCGACTCTCCTACCTCGTCACCCTCGCCTCTCGTCCACGGCTTCCCACACCCAGGTGACGCCTTCTGGGTGTCCGAGTCTTCCCCGTCGTGAGAGTTGCTCCGTTGGCACTCATAAGGTTAGGATCGCCCACAGCCGGCGTAACGGTAGGTGGAGAGTTTCCGACCGGCACCCTTTCGGTTGTGCCACGGGTTCCTAGTTCCACCATGGTCCTCCTTGCTGCTCGTGTCCGCCTTTACGGTTCCGACGGCTCTCACGCGTTGTGCCTCGGTCGTCAGGGTTTTGCCCTCCACACTGTTACCAGGCTTCTCAGGCCCTGAGTCTTCAGTACTCCCCGTGGATCTGCCACCCTCTGCCCCTCACCCGTTTCGGGATCGCCGTTACCGGGTTCGTTTTCTACCGCACCTTCGCGCCGCAGGGCAGGAGGGCTTCCCGGGGTAAGACACATCACCTCCCCGTATGCCGTCCAACTTCAGTGTACATCGGTTACGACAATCGGATTTCGGGACTCGCTCTGCCACGTCTGCTCGGCCCCCTCCGTACACCCATATAGCTGGTTCGCTGTTCGCTACGTACACGGGTTCTGCCTCATGCTTCCTTCAGACCTCCCATCTCTGGAAGTGCCCTTGCCTTGTTGGCGTTGCCCTTCCGTCCGACCACGGCGGGCTTCCTCTTTATCACCTCCTTTCGTCGGCATGTGTGTCATGCCCGGCACACGCCTGTCAAGGCACGCCGCTTGCGTGCCTACACACCCTGCGCTTACAATGGCGGCAACCTTACTGATTTTGCGACGGGTTTTTCCATGGCAAGACGCTGGCGCACTCTCGCGTACCCACTATTTTACTACTCTTGCCTCATAGAGTTCCCTTATCTCTTCTTCGCTGTGGCCAAGCTCCAGGAGTATCTCCCGGGTGTGCTCACC
>JBDHDY010000588.1:0-5095 GCA_039591275.1 Gemmatimonadota bacterium
GGCGGGCGTCTGCCATGCCCGCGGCGTGAACCTGGATGTGCCGCCTGTCTGGATGCTCTACCTCCCCGTTGGCGACCTCGCCGAAAGTCTCCGTCGCGTACCGCAGGAAGGGGGTAAGATCATCAAGGAGACACCGGCGAACGATCGGGGGTACGCATATGCGGTGCTTCAGGATCCAGTGGGGGCGTACGTGGCGTTGGTGCCCGGATAAAGAAGGTGCAGCGGCCTAACAATCGCTTGAAGACTGACAGCGCTTCGCGCTGCAGCTTAAGCGAGTGTCCGTTAGGCGGCAATAGCCGCGTGGCCGTGGAGCCGTGAGGATGTCCGCCCAAGCCAACGTCGAAGATTACCTGAGCCGTCTCCCCTCGGAGAGGGAAAGTGCCCTCAGGGCGCTGCGCGCGGTGATTTGCGAAGTCGTGCCCGAGGCAATCGAGTCTATGGACTACCGCATGCCGACGTACCGCTTCAAGGGAAATCCGCTTTGCGCCATCGCATCGCGCAAACAATACATGGCACTCTACGTTCATACGCGGCTGCTCCCAAAGTACCGTCGTCAGTTCGAAGGGTTGAGCATGGGCAAGGAGTGCATTCGGTTTCGGCACTTGGACGAGCTACCGCTTGAGGCAGTACGGAAGCTCCTTGAGGAGGCGGCTCGGGTTGAACGTGCTTGATGTGGCTGGATTGCCGTTTAACACGCCCCTGCAGCTGCCGGCGCGGTCGTTTAGATAAGGAAGGTCATGGCATTGTGAAGCCGGTTAAATTCGGGAATCGATTAGGATCTAGTAACTGGGCGGAGTTCACGCCGCAGCTGATGGGCAGGTCGGTCGCTGTGCTGGTATTAGAGTGGTGATGGATCTCCTCTTAAGGGGAGTCGTAGCCGGAGTGTTGGGGACCGTGGCGATGGATTCGTTGAACCTTGTCTTCGCCGGGCGGATGGCCGTGGGTTGGGCACGCGGGCACTTCCGCTATGGGCATCCAAGTGAGATGAAACAGGTCGCAAACGAGATGCTCTACGGGTATGTCACTCACTACACCATCGGCGTGAGCCTGGCACTCCCGTATGTGCTGGGTTGGGATCTCTTGGTGGGAGGGCCTGCATCACCGATGTGGGCCGTTGCCTATGGCGTCGCGACGACTGTAGCCGCCTACTTCTTTGTTTTGCCTTCCATGGGGTTGGGAGTGTTTGGCAGGCTGTCTCCCGAGGGCATTAGGCTTCCTCTTTCCAGCCTGGCCAACCACCTATTTTATGGAGTGGGCCTTGCGGTTGGGATCGCAGTGGTATGAGTACTGGGGAAAGCAGAATGCAGAAGTCAACGCGTGAAGAGCCTTGGTGGAACCGTCCCTGGTCCAAGCGTCAAACACTCGTGGCCTACTTCCTAGTAGGATGGGCCGGTACGATCGTCATTACGGCCTTCGGCGACTCCCAGCTCAACAACAGGTTGCCGACACTGTCGGAAGTCGGCACCTACATCTTCGGTGGGCTTGTTCTTGCCCCATTGATTGCCGCACTCGGTTGGTTGTTGAGCCTTAGGGCACGGCGTGGTCTTCGCGGTGGTGGCAGCGCTGATCGATAGCGGCCGGCCGCAGCATAAGAGGCCCATGCAGCTGCCAGCGTTGTCGTTTGGAAAAGGAAGGTCATTGAATTGTGAAGCTGGTAACATCTCTAAACGGATTATCATCGATTAGCTGGAAGGTTATCACGCCGCAGCTGATGCGCAGATCCGTTAGACCGCGCTCCGTCGGTTGGATCACCTTCGCACAGGTGTAGCTGTATGGTGGAGTCTGACATGGGAATTGCGATCTGACAAAGCGCCAAACCCGCCGCGGGATTGCCAGCCAGTGGACCCGCGTGCAGAATCCACGCTGGGTGGAGTGGGGTGGTTGGTCGTACTTACCTAAACCGCAAGGAGCTCACATGCGTAGCCCGATCCTGTTGTGCGCCGCAGCCATTGCCGTCAGCTGCGCGCCAGCCGAGGAACAGCCGGCGGCCACGGCGACCGTTTCGCTCGACGATCTCGCGGGGACGTGGACGGTCACCGCCATGGCGGAGTCGACCGATTCGGTACTCATCACGTATGAACTGAATGCCACGGCCACCTCGGACGGGTGGACGTCGACGCTCCCCGGCCGCGAGCCGATACCGGTACGAGTGGTACTGGTCGATAGCGACAGCGTGGTTGCGGAGGCTGGACCGTTCGAGAGTGCGCTACGCCCGGGCGCGATGGTAACCACGCGGACGGTCGCACGCCTGCAAGGGGGCATGCTCACCGGCACGATCGTGGCCCACTACGGCACCGACGGCGCCGACTCGGTGCTGACCGGCCGGCTGCACGGGATGCGCAAGACGCAGTAACGATCCTTGGTGGGTGGGCCGTCAGACGGAGGTGTGGCTCCCAGCTGAGAGTCCTCTGACCACAGCCCGCCATCGCGTGGCGCGGTCTAACAAGGAAATGGACCTGGCGGGTGCAACAATAGCGAGCTCCGATGCGGGAGCCGGCGGCGTAGCGCGCATGAGGAACTGATAATTGCGTACGGCCAAGCGAGTCGCTCACAGGTCATTTCCAGATCCGTTAGGCCGCGTCCCGAATTCCTACAACGGGCACACCATTCTGCTCACGCTGTTCTAGATTTGAAGAGAGGGGGAGCGACAGATGCCAATCCATTTCAGTGATCTAGACGTCGCCTCTGACGTCGACGGAGTGAGCTCGGCCCTGATCGTTCCGTGCACCATGTGTCCGGCAGCCACTTCAAGTCGGCCCCGTTCGAACGATACATCGAGGCACTTCAATCCCGACTAGGGGACAAGGGTGTGCGGACGGAAGTCTTCAAAAGCCGGCTCTATCATCAGTGGTTTCTGTGCATGTGGACCGCGGGCCGCCGCGAGAAACTACGCAAGCGTGCCACCCGCCACGATGCCGTGATCGTGCTCGGCTGCGATTCCGCTACGGAAACGGTTCGCGAGGTGGCGTACGCATCCGGCTGCAAGGTGATCGAAGGCATGAAAGTGAGCGGCATCATGAACGCGCAGCTCAGCGTCCGTTTGCCGGGCAACATCTCGTTTGACAGCTGCAAGATCGTTCCGATTTCGGGGCACGCGCAGGAAGAGGACATAGTTCACTAACCTGGGCGCGATCTCCGCCGGCGCGGACGGGCTCTAGCAGGTGCCGACGGGGTGTGACGCTCCCTTACATGCCCATGCAGCTGACGGCGCTATCGTTTGGATAAGGAAGGCCATTGGATTGTGAAGCTGGCAAGAATCGTAAACGCTATAGCATCTAGAAGCTGGCAGGAGATCACGCCGCAGCTGATGCGCAGATCCGTTAGGCTGACCTCCGCAGTGCCATAGAGAATCTGGATGCATCTCAACGCGTGGGGCTGGGACGACGAGTGGGCCGCTCGATTCGCGCAGCTAATCAAGGGCCCGGCTGAAGTCGGCCGTGTCGTGGGGCAGGAGCGCGATCGCTGGTCCATCCAAACGCGGCAAGGCCCGGCGACCGCGCGTCTCCCATCTACGTCACGAACCGATCCGTATCCAGTGGTGGGAGACTGGCTTCTCGTGGAAAGCGGGCCAATGCCGTCCGACCCCTGGTCAATCCTGGCGGTCCTCCCGCGCCGCTCCTCGTTCTCTCGAGGCTCAGCCGGCACTGGCGCCGTCGAGCAAGTTCTAGCGGCGAACGTAGACACGGTGTGGATCGTGCACGGTCTAGATGTGCCGCTCAATCCTCGCCGCCTTGAGCGCTACCTCGCACTCGCATGGGAGAGCGGTGCGTCTCCCAAGATCATCCTCACGAAGTCTGATCTTGCGGGGGACCTGGAGGCGACACTCACCCAGGTGCAGCAGATCGCGATTGATGTTCAAGTCAATGTGGTCAGCTCGCAAGACTCGCAAAGCGTCAAGAAGCTCCGGGGGAGCCTCGAGCCTGGGCGAACGGTGGCCCTACTCGGGCCGTCTGGGGTAGGCAAATCGACACTGGTCAACCTACTCGCCGAGACGAACCTGGCCCGAACTGACGTTGTCCGTAGTCGCGATCGAAAGGGCCGCCACACCACGACTCGGCGGGAGCTATTTCAGGTTGCCGGTGGCGCGCTTATCCTGGACACGCCCGGGCTCCGCGAACTGCGCGTGTGGGAGCTGGGTGACGGGCTCAATCAGGCTTTCCCCGAGATCGAGGAACTCGCCCGACGATGTCGGTTTCGCGACTGCTCTCACGACGTGGAGCCAGGATGTGCGGTGCTCGAGGCATTGGCAGCAGGGCGTCTGGACGCGGGCCGCTTGGCGAGCTTCCGGAAGCTCCAAGCCGAAGCGGCCTTTCAGGCGCGGAAGGTCGATCCCCGTGCTCGCGCGGCCGCGCTTGCTAAGCACAAATCGGCCCTCAAGACGTTGAAGTACCACCCCAAGTTCAAGGACCAGGCGTGAGGTCAGCCTAACAGGCAAATGCAACTGCGGGCGCTTTCGTTTTTCAAAGGAAACCATAGGTTAGTGTGCATGCTTTCATCTCTTCACGGCCCTCGCTCCACACGCCCGCGCCCAAGTCGCCCGCAGTTGATTTGCAGAGCCGTTAGGCTACGTCTTGCCTCTAACCCTGAAGCACCATAGATCAACCAATGGCCGGTTTGAGCGACGGGGATCAATACCTCGATGAGTTGAAGGAGTTCTTCGGATTCCTCCGGAGACTGTGGGCGATCTTGGCAGGCGTTTCCGTCTTGTTCCCTCTTTCCAACGTTTTCGTCAAGGTCATACCCCTCGCCATGTGGGATCAGGGAGGGCTCGCATATCTCTCTCCAGAGCTGGTCACCGCGGTATCGACGCTTACTTGTCTCTTTGTCATCCTCCGAACGTTTGCCCGCAGGCAGGAGTTCGCTGCAGACGGAACCCGGCGTTCGTTCCAGAGAAGGGCAACCCTTTCCTTTGCTACCGGGCTCTTGGCAATCGTCATATATCTGGTGGCACATTACGCGATAGCCAATGATCTCTATTACGACGTGCTGGGATGGGAAAGTGACGACCTTCAGCGGGTGCTTGGCGATATCGTTTTGCTAGTGGCATACAGCGCGTTTTTCGGGTTCATGACTAGGGCGTTCATGCTCATCGGAA
>JBDHDY010000589.1:0-2502 GCA_039591275.1 Gemmatimonadota bacterium
GTGGATGTGGGCGGGGGTGTTGTCCTTCGTGTTTTCCCGCTCGATCGGATCGCTCACGATGGAGGCCCGGAGGTAGCCCTCCTTGTAGCCCCGCCGGACCCCCTCGTTGATGGCGTCCTCGAGAAGCCCTCCCGTGATCCGGACGTCCTGTCCGACCTCCACCAGGAAGCAGGCGAAGCCCGTGTCCTGGCAGTAGGGCATCTTCTCCTTGGCCGCGATTGTGGCGTTTTCCTCGATCTGATCGATGATGGTGAGCGCCAGGGGCGACTCCTCGGTTTCCCTGGCCTTGGCGAATGCGCCCAGGATGTCCTCGCCGATGTCGGTATTGGCGTCGATGCACATCTGGCGCACAGCTTCGGTGAGCTGGTCGGCTGTGATCTCTCTCATGATCGGACTCCGCAGTGAGTGGTCCGGGCCCGCTCCCTGTCCGGTCGGGACGGGCCCGGCGCGCTTCAGAGCTTGATGCCGTCCACCAGCCTGTGCATGGCGAATTGTTAATCACGCTGCGAGGGGAAGGTCGAAGAGCCCGCGACAATGTGCCTGCCACCGGAATTGGTAGAGATCAGCGCAGCGTGAGCAGGTCCTTCATGGCGGGAAAGCGCAGGGCAGACTGCCACCGGGAGCAAATTGGCCGACTCGCGGGTTTTCAGGCAGAAATTGGAATTCGCCACCCACACCCTGGTACGGTCGATTATACGCCGCGTCAACTGCGATCCACTTGAGGATGCTTTCCACGCGCGGGCAACCACATCAGCAGCGTGAGACCCGCCACCGCGGATACGACTGACGCCAAGAAGATGCCTAATTTGGCGCTGTCGATCAGACTCTTGCTGAAGGACAGATTGGCGATGAACAGTGCCATCGTGAAGCCAATCCCGGCGAGCAGGCCGCCGCCAGCCAGCATCCTCCAACTAAGGTCTGGGGGGCGTATCGCGATGCCCGAGCGCACTGCCAGCCAACTAAACGTCAGAACACCAATTGGTTTGCCGAGAACGAATCCGACGAACACAGCTACCGTGACGGAATTGCCGAGATCGACCAAAGATAGCGGCAACCCGGCGTTGGCGAATGCGAAGAGCGGCATGATGACAAAACTGACCCACGGGTGTAGCGCAATCTCCATACGTTCGACCGGAGACAACGTTTCGCGCGCCGCGATCTCGGCCACCTGCAATGTCTGCCGATCCTTTGTGTCACCACTTCCGTGGTTACCTGCTGGATGCGCGACGACTCGGTCCAATATGGCATACAAACGCTCGTCGCTGACCCATCTGCGGGCCGGAGTCAGCAACCCGAGGATCACGCCAGTGATCGTTGCGTGGATGCCGGACGCATCCACAGCGAGCCAGATGAAGCCGCCCACCAGGAAGTAGATTGGAACGCTTCGGACACCGAGCAGCGTCATTGCGCGCACGATCGCGACGCCAAGTACACCCACGGCGAGCGCACCCCAGGCAATGTGACTACTGTAGCCGATTGCCACGACAAGAATGGCGCCGATGTCGTCAACGATCGCCAACGAAAGCATGAACACGCGCAGGCTTTGGGGAATGCGCGATCCCAGAAGCGCCAGGCAACCTATGACAAACGCGGTGTCGGTTGCCATGACCGTGCCCCAACCACTCTCGCCGGGGTGGCCAAATTGCAGCATTAGATACAACGCAGCGGGAACGAGCATGCCACCCAGGGCAGCCGCAATCGACAGCGCGGCCGTGCGTGGGGTGTTCAGCTCGCCCAGGACCAGCTCTCGCTTGAGTTCCAAGGCGACAAGGAAGAAGAACAGCGTCATCAACCCGTCGTTGATCCAATCTCTCAACGAACGGTCGAACTCCAACGAGCCGAGCTGAAGACCTACCGGTGTCTCCCAAGCGCCCAAGAAAAGATGAGCCCACGGGGAGTTGGATAGAACGAGGGCGGCGACAGTGAACAACAGAAGAACGGCACCGCCGGCGGCCTCGATGCGCAAGAACCGTGCAAACGGTTTTGTCAGCCGATCGACGAACTCCTTCGGCAGCCGAGTGAGATCTCTATCAGCCTGCCGATCTTCACTCATAGCGAGAGGCTCAAGGTGTGCATGGCGAATTGTTAATCACGCTGCGAGGGGCAGCTCGAATAGCCCGCGAAAGTGTGCCTGCCACCGGAATTGGTGGAGATCAGCGCAGTGTGAGTAGGTCCTTAATGGTGGAAAAGCGTAGGGCAGAGCGCCCTCGGAAGCAACCCGACCCAAGCGCCTGTTTTCAGGCAGGAAGTTATAATTCGCCACCCACAGGCGGTAAGACAGCCGGAATGGCAACGCTGGCCAGCAGGGCCTCCACGGCCGGTCCCGAGGAGAGACGCACTTCGCTCCCCTCAAGGATGTCCGTGGCCACCACGGTACACGGGATGCTTGCCTGCTCGAGAAGCGCGTACGGAAGATGCCGCCCGAGAAGCTTCCTGAGCGCCGCCGGATCGACCAAGTGATCGCGGCGAGAGAACAAGCCGAAGAGGCTCCCCAAGGGGGCG
>JBDHDY010000590.1:0-2502 GCA_039591275.1 Gemmatimonadota bacterium
CGCGATCGTCATGGACAGCTTGAATGCCGGCGCAGAGCTTCCGGTGTTGGGTGAGTTTCAGGATTTTCTCTACGTACGGACGCCTCAGGGTCGCGTCGGCTGGATGACACTGGATTAGAACATCGGCTGCCGGCCGCCAGCAGTCGCGATGACCACCGCCCGGCAACCTGAGCAGTCTCTCAGTGCCCGTCCTTCAATGCCCCTTACAGCTCACCACATCGAGCACTGAGTCCCTCCCAGACGTCTGGCGCGTGCTGCGTGCCGATGTCAACTTGAGATCCCGTTTGTGTGCCGGGCTTAACCTGCACGTAATTCTAAACATTGAACTCGGATCGGCTCATGCACCGTGTCGTCGTCGCTGGTATTTTGGTTTCTCTGTCTCTTTCGGCTGCGTCCTGCAGAGCCCAGCGCGGCGAAAGCGCACGTGCAACCCATCCGGCCATTGAGCGGTATCTCACCGCCGTACGCGGTGAGTATTCCGGCGAGCGAGCGCGAGAACTTGTCGCGTTCGTTGAACCCTTCTGGCGCGTGGTCGGGAACCAGGGCTTCAATGCGAGCATCTCTAAGGTCGTGGAGGTGCTCGAAGCAGCTGGTTATGTCAGCGAAGGCAATGCGACTCCAGGTGAGCGATTGAGCTATCGCATCGAGCGCCGTGCGATGAATCGTCCAACCTGGGAGCCAGTCGACGCGACGCTCTCTATTGTAGGTGCTGGCGAGCCGCTCCTGGAGTATTCCACTAACCGCAACATGATTGCTATCTACTCGTATTCGACACCGCCGAGTGGTGCGGAGGCGGAGGTAGTGTTCGTAGGCGCGGGCCGACCGGAAGATTTTGCGAGCGTTGACGTGCGAGGGAAGATCGTCTTCGGTGAGACGTGGACATCGCGCTTGTTCGAGGAAGCTGTTCAACGTCGTGGTGCCCTAGGCGTTCTTTCCTACAGGATGCCTGCATACACCCAACCCGAGCGGTTTCGCAACGCGATCCAGTTCAGCAGCATTCCCCACGATTCCACCGCGGGATCGTGGGCGGTGATGCTGTCACACTCCGCCCGCGAAGCACTCAAGGCGGCGCTGGATTTGGGGTCGGTCAAAGTCCGCGTTGAGATCGCAAGTCGCATCTACGACGCCGAGGAACTCACGTTGGTTGCGGAGGTGCGAGGGACGATGCGTCCGGATGAGCGCTTCGTGTTCAGCGCCCACGTACAGGAACCCGGCGCCAATGACAACGCGTCCGGTGTGGGGGCTTTGGCGGAGGCCGCGCGCGTGGCAGGAGAGTTCGTGCGAGGTGGTACGGTGGCGCCGGAGCGCACCATCACGTTTTTGTGGGGTGATGAGATCACGTCGACGAGGCGTTTTCTCGAGGAGGATCAGGAACGCAAGGACGGCGTGCTCTGGGGTCTCAGCCTGGACATGGTGGGGGAGGACACGAGAAAGACGGGTGGTACCTTCCTCATCGAGAAAATGCCGGATCCCTCGGCTGTGTGGACTCGAGGTACAGATCAGCATACGGAGTGGGGCGGTGCCAGCAGCGCTATGGATCCCGCCGATCTCGTGCCGCATTACTTCAACGACTTCATCCTAAACCGCTGTCTTGATCAGGCGCAGGGTACCGGTTGGGTAGTCCGCACCAATCCCTTTGAAGGCGGAAGCGACCATGTGCCGTTCCTGCGGGCGGGCAAGCCCGGTTTGCTGCTGTGGCACTTCACCGACGTGTTTTACCACACGGATCTCGACCGACTGGATAAGGTGTCTGCCGTGACATTGAAGAACGTCGGCGTTTGCGCGATGGTGGCCGCCCTCACGCTGGTGACAGCCGATGGCGATGTGACACTGTTCTTACTCGAGGAACTGGCGCGGGCAGCACAAGAACGGCTGCGAGCTGAGTACGAGTTGAGCAAAGAAACTGTCGAGGCTGGAGAGGAGCTGGAGGGCCAGATCGTCATCCTCCGGGCGTGGACGTCATGGTATCGGGATGCCATACGCAGTATGGCAGAAATTCGGGTTGGTGGGGCCGACGAGGCAACCCTGAGCGCGTTGGAGGAAGCTGCGCAGCGAGTAGAAGTGATGGGCGAGGAGTATGTGCGGCAGCTCGCGGAGTCGCACCGCGGGTGAGTGCTCCTGCGCTTCCTTTAGTACGCGCGTTGCGTGCGTTCAGCACCCCTAACGAATCCGGTCGAACGTCGCGGAACCGCAGCTAGTATCCACCGGCTCACCAGCAGTGGCTTTCCGGGAACCCACTCGCCGGTTATCTCGTTTTCATTGGAACGCTAACACGGGATATACACGGTGGACTACTTGGGGCACCGAGCTATGACCGTCGTCGCATTGCTGGCTGCATGCGCCAGTGGCGACGATGCAGTGGAGACTGAGGCAACTGGGGAAGGCACAGTCGTCATACGGATGACTGATGAAATGAAGTTCGTGCCTGAGCACCCGATGATTTCGGTCGGTGACACGGTGGTTTGGATCAACGAGGGCAACATGCCTCACACTGCGACTGAC
>JBDHDY010000591.1:0-2498 GCA_039591275.1 Gemmatimonadota bacterium
GGGACGGGCGGTACCCAGACGGACACCTCGCCTCAACAATCATGGTGTCGTTTCTTCCTAGTACTACAGCCGCACTTAGAAGAGTAAAATAGGCACTCACAGAACTGAGCGGAAGTGAGTGAAAACCATTGGATGTTGAAACAGTTGAGAGTTGGGCAGAGAGCCTTGAGGGCTTGAAGGAACGGATCGGTTCACGCTTTGCTCGTTCCGAGCCCAGAGAACGCGCCATTGCCCACATGCGAGGGCTCATGAGTGAGATTCCGCGCAAGAATGGTTGGCAGTTGGCCGAACAGGCTGGCGAAATGACACCCGATGGGATGCAACGACTATTGAACGCGGCAGCCTGGGACGTGGACGGTGTCCGAGACGATTTGCGCGATTACGTCGTGGAAGGGTTAGGGACATCGGATGCCATACTGGTGGTCGATGAGACCGGGTTCCTCAAGAAGGGCAAGCACTCGGTTGGTGTGAAGCGTCAGTACAGCGGAACGGCTGGCCGGATAGAGAATTGTCAGATTGGCGTTTTTCTGGGCTATGCCAGCCAAAAGGGACACGCGTTGATCGACCGCGAACTGTACTTACCCCAGGAGTGGGCTGCTGACCTGACCCGACGGCAGGAAGCGCGGGTTCCCGAAAGCATTGAGTTCAACACGAAGCCCGAACTGGCCCGACAAATGCTGGAGCGTGCCTTCGCCAGTGACATCCCGCACACCTGGGTGACTGGCGATAGCATCTACGGCGGCGACCGCCGCCTGCGCCTGTGGCTCGAAGAACAAAAGCGCTGGTTTGTGTTGGGCATTGGCAAGGATGAGCCACTGTGGAGCGGCTACGAGCAGAAACGAGCTGATGAGTGGATCACTCACCTGTCTGCTGAAGACTGGCAGCGGCTCAGTTGTGGCGAAGGTGCAAAAGGGCCACGCATCTATGACTGGGCCTTGCTGCCACTGCCCCGTTGGGGACAGGACGCCAGCATCCTCCACGCGCTACTCGTGCGCCGCAGTCTGGAAGAGGGCGAACTCGCTTACTTCGTTGTTTTTGCTCTCGCAGACACTTCGCTTCAAACCCTGGTGAGCGTCGCTGGCCAGCGCTGGACAATTGAGGAGTGCTTTGAAGTCGGCAAAGACCAGGTAGGGCTGGATGAATATGAGGTGCGTCACTGGACTGCCTGGTATCGACACATCACCCTTTCGATGCTGGCGTTAGCCTTCCTGGCAGTTACTCGCAGTCAGGCCGTCGAGGCGGAGGGTTCAAAAAAACGTTTCGGAGAACCTGCTGCCACTAACGGTGCCGGAAGTTCGACGGTTACTGGTTAACTTGATGTGGAGAGTTGCGCGACCAGCCCAACAAGTTCTCGGCTGGTCACTGTGGAGACGACGACACCAGGCACGAGCCAAACGCTGTCACTATCGCCGCCGTCTGGCTCGTGCCCCTACATAAGTGCGGCTGTAGTACTAGGTTCTGTTGACATTTGAAGATATGAGGGCAAAATTGCACCTCATGAAAACAGTGACATTACCCGATGAACAGTGGTTAAGAGTCCTTGGCTTCCTGCGTACGTGTTCTGACGTGTATGTCGGCAAGGAAGCTGAATGCCGACGATTCGTTGAAGGGGTGCTATGGATCACGCGGAGCGGTGCCCAGTGGCGTCTACTGCCAGTAGCGTATGGGAACTGGAACAGTGTATACAAGCGCTTCGCTCGCTGGTGTGACAAGGGCATTTGGGAACGGATGCATGCCCACTTTGTCGATGAGCCCGACATGGAACACCTGATACTCGATAGCACAGTGGTGCGTGCCCACCCGTGTGCGGCCGGTGCCCCCAAAAAAACGGCGGGCAAGATGCGCAAGCCCTTGGGCGCAGCCGAGGCGGGTTCAGTACCAAGATCCATGTGAGCGTCGATGCGCTGGGTAATCCGCTGCGCTTCACACTGACAGGTGGTCAACGCCATGACATTACCCAAGCCGAAAGCTTAATCGTTGACTTTGAATGCGAGTTTGTCATTGCGGACCGATCCTATGATTCGGCTGACTTCCTGCAGACCATCATTGACAGCGGCGCGGTGCCGGTTATTCCGCCTCGTACTAATCGCAGGCAGCAGCGCGGGTATGATGATTACCTCTACCGAGAGCGTCACCTTGTTGAGTGTTTCATTGGCAAGATCAAGCACTATCGTCGCATCTTCTCACGCTTTGAGAAGCTCGCCAGCCGTTTTCTCGGCTTCTTGAGCTTCGTCGGCGCTCTCATCTGGTTACGCTGAAATGTCAACACAACCTAGCTCTTACCCCGCCAGCTGGACGCTGAAGAAATACGACACGTCGCCCAGGTCATCCCACTGGGCGAACACGCTCAGGACATATTCGCCCGGCTCGGCCTGTACTGCCCACTCCACGCTTTCTCCGCCGGACAGCGTCACCGAATAGCGGGCCTCCTCAAATAGCGCCCCGCTCAACGAAAGGAAAATCGTATCGGGGATAGGCGCGTCCAACTGCAACGCAAT
>JBDHDY010000592.1:0-2497 GCA_039591275.1 Gemmatimonadota bacterium
CCAGGACTACCTGGCCGACGAGTTGACCAAGCGCAGTTGCAAGGCTGGTGTCGAGGTGCCGATCGAGAAGCTGGTCAGCAAGGGCGACAAGCTGGGCCGCATCCAGAAACTCCAGCCGCTGATCAAGTCCGGGACGATTCGCTTCTCGCGGCGACACCGGGCACTTCTGGACCAACTCCGCCAGTTCCCCAAGGCCGCTCACGACGACGGCCCAGACGCCCTGGAGATGGCGGTGGCCGTTGCGAACCAGGCCACGGCCGAGCTGCGCATTTGGTGCCCGGGCCACCGGCAGGTGTCCGACGACGACGGCTGGGAGGATCTGGGCCCGGGATCGGCCCTGTGGTGAGGATCGGCCGTAAGTAGCGCTTCGGGCGAGACTTACGGGCCAGGAATCTGCCGAATATCCCTTGATCTTTCGCTGCCAATAGGCCTCCTATGAAGGGGGAGATCTACCTGCCCCCAGTCGCGGTAGGGACTGCCCTTGCGGGCAGCCCCCCGCACAGATCCCAGCGAGCGGGACTACCGCACTGGGCTCCTGCCTCAGGTAATGACGCCCATGCGGCGCAGGGGATAAGGATGACACACGCGTGCAGGAGGCAACCACTGGTCGACCAACCGGCGCATCCGTTCCCACGGAACCCAGCCCGTTTGGCTGCGTCGCGCCAACGCGCGATGCCACAGCCACGCCACGCGGTAACGAAAGATCGACAGCGCTCGGCTATTCATAGGAACCCCGTAGTAACGAACGTGTCCCCGAACAACCGAGCCAAGCCACTGCCCCACATCAGGAATCGGGTCGTGCCAGCGATGCCGAAGTTGGGCCTTCACCTCGCCCAGCTTCGCCTGCAACCTCTTGGCCATCGTCTGCCGAAGGACCGTGAATCTCCCGTTGCTCCTCTTCTTCCCGCAGATGTGCGTGAAGCCGAGATAGTCGAAAGTTTCCGGCTTGCCCCGACCTTTGCGCCAGCGGTTCTCGGCCGCGAACGGTCCGAACTCCAGCAAGCGTGTCTTGTCGGGGTGCAGTTCCAGGTTGAACTTGCGGAATCGCTCCCGCAGTTCCGCCATAAACCGCTCGGCATCCGACTTGTGTTGGAATCCAACGACGAAGTCATCAGCAAAGCGCACGACGATCACGTCGCCCCGGGCGTGCCTTTGACGCCACTGTTGGACCCAGAGGTCGAACACGTAGTGCAGATAGATGTTCGCCAGAAGCGGCGATGCACTGCCGCCTTGCGGCGTCCCTTCCTCACTGCGTGTCCGCGCCCCGTCCTCCAGCACGCCGGCGCCCAGCCACTTCTGGATCAGCCGCACAACGCGCCGGTCCGCCACGCGATGCTCGACGAACTTCACCAGCCATTCGTGGTCGATGGCGTCGAAGAAGCCACGAATGTCGGTGTCGAGCACCCAGTTCACCTTCCTGGTCAGCAGTCCCGTGTAGAGCGCATCCAACGCATGATGCGGGCTGCGCCCGGGACGGAACCCGTACGAGAAGCCCAGGAAGTCGGTTTCGTAGATGGCGTTCAACACCATAACCGTAGCCCGCTGGACGATCTTGTCCTGCAGCGTGGTTACTCCGAGCGGCCTTTGCCGCCCGTCGGGCTTGGGGATGTACCCTCTGCGAACCGGCTTGGCCCGGTACGCTCCACGCTTGAGCCGATCGGAGAGGCCCTGGAGATTCATCTCCAACGCCTCGCCGTAAGCTCGCCACGTCTGCCCGTCCACGCCCGGTGCGGCATCCTGCTTGAGGCTGAAGTAAGCCTTCCGGAGCGTGTCCAGGTTGTAAACGTGGTGCAGGAGCGCCGTGAACCGCGTCTTCCTATCCCTTCTTGCCACCTGACGTATCCGCTCCAACGCACTGGGCGCGCCAGCCCGGCTCGGTGTCCGGAGCGCGTTTTGTCGGGGCGGATTCCCTTTGGCCAGGCCCCTTCCCTCCATCCCCTCCGCGGCCGGTTGCCCGGCGTTGTTCGGGGACTTCGCAGGTACTACGGGCCTGTCCGACTTCCCGTGTCCGTTCATCATCAGCGTGTGTCCTTGGACTTCCCGACACGACCCGCAGCACCATCTTCTGCGGGTGGACACGGGACCTCCCGGTTCTCGCGCGAGGTGTTTCCGCACATGCACGGGGTCTTTGACCGCGCGGGGTTCCGCCGCATCTCGCGATTACGATGCGCCGGATGTAGCCTTCCGCATACCTCCACAGCGTCGGCACCCCGGAGGGACTTTCTTTCGCGGCTCAATACCCGGCCTGCACGTACCCCTGTCAACGCTTCGCCCCTGCCCTCGCGGGCAACGACGCATGACTCGGAGCCGCTGTGGGCCGCTAACCCTTCAACGTATGACTCTTTCATTCACAACACCCCGCCGGTTTATCCCGGCGCACGGCGGTCTTCAGCATGAACCGCGAACGGTTCGAGCAGCACGGCTTCGTGCGGATCTTCTTCGAGAAGGTCGTCGAACAGGCCATCCTGGAGGATCTGGTCAGCGGCGACCACTTCAG
>JBDHDY010000593.1:0-2742 GCA_039591275.1 Gemmatimonadota bacterium
GCAGCCAGTCGTCCTCATGAGTAGCGATCCACTCTTGCGCCATCTTGAGGTCGTACGGGTGAGGGATGTTCATCGTCGTGGCGGCAATGAGCCGATCGCCGGCCAGCCGCTGCACCGCTGGTGCATCGGAAGCGTCAAAGGACCTCAAGGTGAGCCGTTCTGTGTGGAGTGTCGGGAGGCCCGTCACCATATACGTCTCGAAGAGTCTGCCACTGCCGTCCCGCCCCGCTGTGCGGGTAGGCTGTGGGAGTATGGCTGTCGTCGTTGCGGCGTCAAGGTTGTGGCGGCCCTGCCAGCCAGAGTGGCCGAAGCCCTCGGCACCGGTCAACCGGAAGTGACCTGGGGCATTGAGTCTGACTACGGCGTGTCGCATCTTGGGATGTTCCCGTACTCAATGAGCAGTGTGGCCCGGGCCACGGCACGGATCGCGAGTTCGGTTAACTCATGGATCCGCACCTGAAGGACTGCGATCACGGTGGTCGCGGTGGCCTGGCAAGCGCGAAAGGGCGGCGCCTCCGGTGACTAAACTCGTCATTCAGATCCCATGCTACAACGAGGAGCGGAGCCTGCCGGTCACGTTGTCGAACTTGCCGCGGCAGCTGCCAGGAATCGAGGCGGTCGAGTGGCTCGTAATCGACGACGGAAGTGTTGACCGGACGGTGGAGGTGGCGCGTTCCCACGGGGTGGATCACCTCGTGAGTTTCCCGCGCCATCGCGGGCTCGCCCGGGCGTTCGTGGCTGGCCTCGATGCCTGTCTCAAATCCGGCGCAGACATCATCGTCAACACCGATGCCGACAACCAATATTGCGCGGACGATATCCCGAAGCTGATCGCGCCGATTCTCGAAGGCAAGGCGGAGTTTGTCATCGGGGCTCGCCCGATCAGAGGATCAAGAGATTTCTCTCTCGTCAAGAGGCTGTTGCAGCACTTGGGAAGTTGGGTGACCCGGCTCATCAGCAAGACGGATGTCCGCGATGCTCCTAGCGGATTCCGGGCCATGAGCCGGGAAGCCGCCATGAAGCTCCACGTATTTAATGAATACACGTACACAATCGAAACCATCATTCAGGCGGGCCAGAAAGGGATGGCGGTCGTCTCCGTGCCGATCAGGACAAATGAAGACTTGCGTCCCTCTCGTCTCGTGCGAAGCCTGGTTGGCTATATGCACCGACAGGTGCTGACTATGCTTCGGATTTTCATGACGTACAAGCCGTTTCGGTTCTTTGCCTTCCCGGGCGTGCTCCTGTTCGGCACTGGATTCCTGATCGGATTGCGATTCGTATACTTCTTCGTCACCGGCGCTGGCGGTGGACACATTCAATCACTCATCCTCGCGGCCCTCTTGATGGGAACGGGCTTCTTCTTGGGTGTCATCGGCCTGATGGCAGATCTCATCTCAGTAAATCGAAAATTGCTGGAGGGTCTGGATTGGCGCATGAAGGAGTTGGAGGACACGCTCCGCTCTGAGAGGTCGTCGCCTTGACCGTCGGTGGGGCAATGCCGGCCGCTGGCGAGTTCGGGTGGTGGTGATGGCGACGGGGTCCGGCATGACCGGGCGGCTGGCGGCACTCCAGCAGAAAGTCCTAGATACCGCACGAGCAGTGGGTTACCAAGGGCACTCGAAACATGACGCTTTGAACGCTCCATGGCTGGAGAAGTTCGCAGGAAGCTCGAGGCTCAGGCGGATTGGCTTCACTCAACTGGTGATGCGATCACCGGTACACTTGCGTCCCGTGGTCGGTGTGCGGACGGCCCGGAATCCTAAGGGGCTGGCGCTCTTCGTGCGCGCGCTTCTGGCACGGCATCGGCTGCTCGATGACCCGCGGGGAGCCAGTGAGGCAAAGGCGCTGCTCGAGTGGCTGGTGGACCATCCCTCCCCCGGATTCTCGTATCCCTGTTGGGGCTATCCCTATCCATGGCAGGACGTCGGCTTCTTCGCCCCGCGACATTTCCCAAACCGCGTGGTCACGTGCTTTGTGGTCCATGCGCTGCTGGACGGCTACGAAACGTTGCAGGAACCCAAGTTCCTGCAAACTGCGGAGCAAGCGGTACGCTTCCTTCTCGAGGCCCCCCGAACGCTCTTTGAGGACGATCAACGTCGCTGCGTTAGCTACGTACCAACCGAAGCGGTGAGCTGGATCGTCATGGATGTGTCGGCGTTGGTGGGTGCTGCCGCGGCTAGGCTGGCGTCTCTGCGAGGTGACGACGCGCTCATGCAGGAGGCCGGGAGGCTCGTACGTTACGTGGTATCGAAGCAGACAAAGTACGGTGCGTGGTATTATGCAGAGCCCCCGAAAGACAGCCACATAACACACGACAACTACCATACCGGATTCATCCTGGACGCGATCCTCGGATATGGCAGCTGGGCACAGAGCACAGAGTTTGATGACGCGTATCGTCAAGGACTCACTTTCTACCGTGATCGCCTCTTTGAACCGGATGGCGCTCCCCGCTTTATGCATGACCGAAAATATCCCTTTGATATTCATGGCCGTGATCGCCTCTTTGAACCGGATGGCGCTCCCCGCTTTATGCATGACCGAAAATATCCCTTTGATATTCATGGCGCGGCACAGGGCATCATTACGTTTGCTCTCGCGCAGTGGGCCGTAAACGAAGGTGCGGAATTCTCTCGCAAGATTTTGGAGTGGACGCTTGAGAACATGTATGACCGCGAGACGGGGTGGTTCTACTACCAGAAACGCCGAGGTTATCGCACTCAGGTGCGATTGCTTCGC
>JBDHDY010000594.1:0-3299 GCA_039591275.1 Gemmatimonadota bacterium
AACGGCCGCACGGTTGATTTTTGAAGGAGGTGTCGGGGAATTCACGCTGGTGAACCTCGAAAAAGTTCTTGCCGGCAAGAACGTAGGTGTCCGGCCGTTCATCCAAGAGTTGACCGAAGGCGTGTCTGGACAGGCATCGCCGAAGGATATTGAGACGCTCTTCCAGCTCACGTATCTCTACTTCACCGAGCCGCGCTTCGACAGCACGGCATTTCTCGCGTACAAATCATGGGTGGACGGAGTTCTGAAGAACCAGAGTGCCGATCCCCAGGGGGTTTTTCGGGACACCGTACGAGTCACGATGGCCCAGCATCACTTGCGAGCACGCCCGTTTACTTCGGAGTTGCTCGATGAGATGGATCTGCATGCATCCTATGCTTTCTACAGGGATCGGTTCGCCGATGCGAGCGATTTCACGTTTGTATTCGTCGGGAGCTTTGACGTCGATAGCATCCGGCTCTTGATCCAAACGTACCTCGGCAGTCTTCCAGCAACGGGTCGCGGGTCGTGAGGAGACGTGGAGGGACATCGGGATGGATCCACCGGTAGGTGTGGTGGAGAAAGTTGTGCGAAAGGGGCTCGAGCCCAAGAGCCAAACGGAGATCATCTTCACGGGTCCCATCGATGACGACCGTGAAGCCCGTTATGTGCTCCGAGCAATGAGCGAGGCGCTCCAGCTTCGGCTAAGGGAGACGTTGCGAGAGGCACTAGGCGGCACGTACAGCGTGAGTGTCGGCGCCTCTGCGTCGCGTGAACCTGAGAGCGAATACTCCTTGCGCATAGCGTTCGGCGCGGCACCCGATCGGGTGGAGGAACTCGTGGGCGTGGTATTTGAGCACATCGATAGCCTGAGCGCCAGCGGACCATCGGCGAGCGAGCTTGCTCGAGTCAGGGAAACGCAGCGGCGCGGGCGGGAAACTGCCCTCAAGGAAAATGGCTTCTGGGCGTCCCAGCTGATATCCGCCGCCCGATACGGAACCGATTTTCGAGACATTCTTACCTACGATTTCCCGGAGGACCGGAATTGACGTATCCACCCCCGTCTGTGTCTCAGAAATCCCGACAGGCGGGGATGTCCCACCCGCTCCTCCGCGGGTAGCGGCGGTGAGTGGCCGGGATGGGGAGTATGGCGGCTTCCCCGATTAGCCCGGCCCACCTAACTTGTCAAATAGGGCTTTTTCCCTGGAGGGAAGCTGTGATTCGCCGACGGGGGTTGGTACTGCTGGTTGCGGCGGCTGCGCTGAGTCCGCAGCTCGCCACCGCTCAGACCGACATTGTTTACCGCGTGCCGGTGAGCGGGGTTGTCGAGCTCGGGTTGGCTCCATTCATTGCTCGATCCTTGGACGAAGCCCGGGCGGCGGGGGCGGTGGCGGTCATCCTCGAGTTTGAAACGCCGGGCGGCCGAGTGGATGCCGCTCAACGTATCGTCAAGACGATCTCGTCAAGCGACCTTCCCGTTTACGCCTTTGTGAATCAACGCGCAATCAGCGCCGGAGCGATGATAGCCCTTGCAGCGGATTCGATTTTCATGGGGCGTGCCTCGTCCATCGGAGCGGCGACGCCGATTGTGGGCAGTGGTGAGAAAGCGTCCGAGAAGATCGTCTCCGTCATGCGCAGCGAGTTTCGGGCGCTCGCCGAGAGGCGCGGCCTCGATCCCCGTATCGCTGAGGCGATGGTTGACGAAGAGATCGCCATTGAAGGAGTGGTGGAAGCCGGCAAGTTGCTCACTTTGACGGCGAGTGAAGCGGTAGAGCTGGATGTGGCGGCGGCCGAGGTCGAGACCCTCGAGGCACTGCTGACCGAGCTGGGATTCCCCGGGGCGGAAGTGTACACCCCCTCCGTCAACTGGGCAGAAGCCCTCGTGCGCTTTCTTTCCCACCCGGTGGTGGCGCCGATTCTGCTGTCACTCGGCACGCTCGGAATCTTCATTGAGCTCAGGACGCCCACATTCGGCGTTGCCGGCCTAGTGGGCCTTGCTGCGTTCAGCGCCTTCTTTGGAAGTCACCTGTTGATCGGCCTTGCAGGTTGGGAAGAGTTGATCCTCCTCGGGATCGGCCTCATCGCCCTCATCTTCGAGGTCTTCATAGTCCCGGGCTTTGGCATCGCCGGGATTGTGAGCATCGTGTGCATCGGAGGAGCCGTGTTTCTCGCACTGCTTGGCAGCCTTCCCACCTGGGCTGACGTGGCGAGAGCCGGTGGCGTTCTCGCCGCTGCCACACTCATTGTGATTGGCGCCGTGTACGCCATCGTCCGTCACCTGCCATCTAGTTCGAGGCTGAGAGGCTTTTTCCTCGACGTGACCATGCGCAAGGACAGGGGCTTCATCTCCGCCCCCGCAAGGGCAGATCTTGTGGGGGAGGTGGGAGTGGCGGCGACGGACCTGCGTCCATCAGGCGTTGCCGTGATAGGATCTGAGCGCCTGGATGTCGTGTCGGATGCCGGCTATATCGCCAAAGGGGCGGAAGTAAAAGTCATTCAATCGGACGGCAACAGGCTTGTCGTGCGACCAGCAGAGGATCAGCTGTCGGCCTGAGTCACGATTGCTAGAGAACACTCGCGGAACCGCACCGGAGATGGCGGGACCCTCGCCGGTCCGTTCCACCGATCTACCGTCATTAGGGGACTGTCATGAACATCATCGACCAACTCGGAGTGGCAGTCATCGTCCTCCTCGTCGCCGTTGTCATCTTCTTCTGGTTGCTTCTCAGCTACATCCCCGTGCGGCTCTGGATCGCGGCGATTGCCGCGAAGGTGCGAATCGGGTTATCGACGCTCGTGGCTATGCGGCTTCGACGGGTACCGCCCCGCGCGGTGGTCGAGCCGTTGATCGCCGCTACCAAGGCCGGCCTCGAACTCGACGTCGGCTTGCTCGAGGGACATTACCTCGCCGGCGGCAATGTGGATCGTGTGGTTCGGGCGTTGATCTCGGCAGACAAAGCGAACATCAGTTTGCCCTTCAAGCAGGCTACGGCCATCGATCTCGCCGGAAGGGACGTGCAGGAGGCCGTGCAGGTGTCCGTGAACCCCAAGGTGATCCAGACACCGAAGGTCGCCGCCATGGCCAAGAACGGGATTCAGCTGATTGCCACTGCTCGAGTGACCGTTCGGGCGAACATCGAGCGGCTCGTCGGTGGTGCCGGTGAAGAGACGATCCTGGCCCGCGTCGGGGAGGGAATCGTTTCCACGATCGGCTCCGCCGAAACCCACAAAGAGGTGCTGGAGAATCCGGAGAGGATCTCCAAAACCGTCCTCGGCAAGGGCCTGGACTCCGGCACGGCTTTCGAGATCCTCTCCATCGA
>JBDHDY010000595.1:0-2490 GCA_039591275.1 Gemmatimonadota bacterium
CGAAAGAAGTCGTCTAACGCGCTGCCGCTGTTGATGGGAGCGGTCATTGTCCTCGGCATTATGTCGCAGAGAAAATAGACGTGGCCGCCGATAACCTACAGACCGTCATCGTTTCCAAAGAGACCGCGAAGACCCGCAAGGCAGCCGAGAGGGTTGCTTGGGAATTCGCGAATCGCATTACTACGTCCAGGGAAACGGCGACAAGCTTCCGCTTTCGACAGCGGCCGCCTGAAGACTTTCGCAAGGGTTCATTCCGGACCAAGAAGATCGATGGGGGCGTCTCACTTGTGTACGGGGTGCTGAAGGCATCGGCCAAGAAGAAGCGCAATCCTGATACGTACACCGACGAGGTGCGCTTCATGTACGGCATGGAGCGGAAGGCTCGTGGGGCTGAGGATGGGTACGACCTGGCGAGGCTGGCGCGCGAGGTGGAGGCGATGGACTTGGCCTCCGTGAATGTGCGCCGCTCCGTCTTGAATACGTTGATGGCCCGCGCCAAAGGCCTGAGACTCAAGCCGACGGGGTACAAGCAGCGGGACGAAGAAGACCGAGACAGATACTTCAAGATGCTGCTGGAACACCCAACGCATCCGCAGGGCGAACTTTTCAGTAACCCCGGCAAGCCCATCCGCCTCAAAAACCCGCGCACGATGCCTGACCCTGGCCCAATGTCGTGGCTCGGAACGACCCTCGAATGGAAGTGGAAGGGTGGCAAGTGGGAGAATGGGAAGGAAGATTGGCTGTTCTTATGGAGTCCAAAATACAAGGCTGTTGTGGCTGTAAAATGTCCAAAGAAAATGGATAAGCTGGATAAGGTTTCACGACGCGGCGGCGCAGCCAAAACATTCGAGCGCTTTATGTCCCGTGATCCCAAGGCGACATATGATGCTGAAATTCCTGCTTGTAAATTGGTAAAGCTAGGAAAAGCCGAGCATATTGTCTATCGCTCCGACAAATGGAAGCATGGAAAAAAGACAGAGGATTACATTCACGAGTTCGGTAAGGGTGTAGAGATTTATTGTGGCCCAAGCAAAAAGGACCCAGAGGTCTTTATTTGCTTTGGTGGAAAACTCACAGCAACTGAACGAGGTCTCGTTTTCTAATTCATTTTGTGGGATAATCCGCAAAGCGAGGATTCCATGGCCGATCCCGAAGATTACGTCTATTGCAATAATGACCTGGAGGTCCACGCCGGAGATCGGACTAGCTACAAAACGGCCGGCTGGTGGTCTACTAACATGGCCAGCGAAGGCATGTGCAATTGGTCGGTCTGCGGGGCGGGGGATGTTCGCGATTGGTTTGCCGCGGCGAACAAATACATCCGTGGCGATGGCGACTCTTTCAAGAATCACTTCGATCGCTATAAGAGCAATATCCAGATGTCTCAGGGTGCAGCCAGCGTTGAGCAGCAGCAGGTCATAAAGGAGGCGCAGGGTGTTTTGGATGGGTGGGCGAACTACGCCAAGCATTTCAAGACGGGCGGTGGAGGTCCGGTGGGCTCCTCGTTCCAGACTGGAGGATTTTCATGGGAGCCGCCGGGGGATGCTGAACCCGAGGGACCCGGAGTTTTTGATCGTCTTAGCGGAGATCAGGCTCTGGAATTGAGCCGGGAAATTGTGGATTACTACGATTCCGCAGCATGCCTTCGCGACAAGTTCAACGAGACCAGGCCTGACGGCATGCTTCATGAAGCCCCGGGTTATGGCGGTGTAACAAAACGACCACCGAGTGAGGCGCCATCAGAAGGCATGAGCGTCATGCAAATTGGCATGATGGGACTGGGCGCCTGGATTGTAATCAAGGCGCTCTCGGAGTAATTTTCGAATGGCAAAATCTGCTGCACCACTACTTCTCGGAGCGGGGGCAATCGCCCTTTTTGCAAGTCAAAAAAAGGCTTCTGCTAAGCCTCGCTTTGGCCTTCGGGTCAACACGGCTTGCCAGGTCGAGCTTATTGACGTAGATAAGTACAAGGCCTTTCTGCGTGGTGGATATCTGGAGGAGATTGAAGACAATCCCGGATATGGCCCACTAGAATTGGCGTCCGCACTTTTTGCGGATGTAGCTCCGCATTGCCACCATTTCCCTGAGCAGCCGGAGTCGATGGATGTCTATCGTCTCTACCTGAATATCTTGGGCCATATGTCTACCTTCCTTGTGGAGGATGGCAAGTTGAAGCCCGCGCAGGTTCTTGAGCTTCGCGAGGACAGCGCCTTCGCAAAGTGGTCGGAGCATAATCTTGAAGCACTGAGCGCGAAGTGGGGTGCCATCCCTGAGAATCAGGTTGGCTTTGCCAAGGACCATTCCGAGTATCGCGTTGGCGAAGACTGGGAAGAGGAGACATTGGCGCCGTTTGTGATCCAGGGGAAGAAGGAGGGGCTGGACAATCAGGCGATCTACGATGCCTTCGTCACGAAGAAAAACGTGATGGTGGGCGAGCACGCTTTCGTGCGCATCGCAGATCTTCCGCAAAATGAGCCGGCCGTCCAGGAG
>JBDHDY010000596.1:0-2485 GCA_039591275.1 Gemmatimonadota bacterium
ACCGAAATAATCGTTGGAGTCGACACACTCAGACTGCAGGTGATCGACTTCGTGGGTGAGGAACCGCTCCAACCCGGTCGCTACACCTACGTATTGGTCGTGACAGTGCTCGCCAATGGGGATCTGGAATTCACTCAGCAGTTTCGTGAGGATTCCTAACGCCTGATATTGACGCCGGCGCGCGTCGCACCGAACTTTGAGTCCGACCGTATCGCGCAGGCGCTCCGTGCACAAGAGCACTATTACGTGACAGCTCCCGCCACCAAAGGCCGGCTGATCCGGTGGGCCTCCGGCTATGACGTTCTGATTCACCTGCTCTTCTTGGGCAAAGAGCAATCGTTCAGGGCGTTTACGGTGGATCTGGCGGGAATCAAGCCGGGCCACCGGGTGCTCGATGTCGGTTGTGGAACGGGCAACCTTACGAAGCTGGCCGCCGTTCGGGCAGGGCGGCAAGGACAGGCTCACGGCATCGACGCAGCACCCGAGATGATCGCACGGGCCAAGCTCAAGGCCGCGCGCCAGCAGCTCGAGATCGACTACCGAGTCGCGCCCATCGAAGACCTTCCCTTTCCGAACGACCACTTCGATGTCGTGCTGAGCAGCCTCATGCTGCATCACCTTCCCGCCGATCTTGCGCAACTGGGATTCGCCGAAGTCGGCAGGGTTTTGAAGCCGGGTGGGCGCTTGGCGGTCGTGGACCTAGCACTCCCGATCGTAGGCAGAAACCTGCGACTCGTTGAGCGCTTGATGAGGGAGACGGCGTTCACCGAAATTGAGACCGGTAGGACGCCTCGTAGGATCATCCGCTATCTATGTGGGACGACAGCAAGAGCCGCCGCGTAGCAAGCGAAGGACAGAGCGTCGACGGTGCAGCCCATCCAGGTGAGCAAACAGGGATTGATCGGGTTCCGCTTCGACCGGTCGGAGCTGGCAGGATCGCTGGGCGATCTGGGGACTCTGCTGCCCCTTTCCGTAGGGCTGATCGTGCTCAACGGTCTGTCTGCCACCAGTGTTTTTGCGGTGGTCGGACTGTTCTATATGCTTGCCGGCCTCTACTTCCGAACACCGATGGCTGTTCAGCCCATGAAGGCGATCGCTCCCTATGCCATCGCCGCCGGCCTGACGCCCTTGCAGATCCAGGCCTCCTGTTTGTGGATGGGTGGGATCCTGCTTGTGCTGGGTACCACCGGGTTCATCGAGGTCATCCGCCGCTACATCCCAGGGAGCGTCATCCGCGGCGTGCAGCTTGCGGTCGGAGTGAATCTGCTCATACGTGGCCTCGAGCTCATGGTTCAGCCGGACATCCACATGCGACTCCAGGCTGTGGCCGGCGTGCCGCTGGGGATCGTTCTCGGTGGCCTGGGCCTGATCGCAACACTACTTCTGCTCGAGAGCCGCCGGCTGCCGCCGGCTCTGCTCCTGATCGTCCTCGGCATCATACTCGGCCTGGTCACGGGCAAGCCCTTCGACGGTGACTCCTGGTTGGGACTGGGGAGTCCCCGCCTGGGTCCCTACGGATGGCCCCCGCTGGAGCTGTTCTGGTGGGCGCTCCCGGTGCTCGCCCTGCCGCAGCTTCCGGTGACGATTGGCAACGCCGTTCTGGCAAACACGGCACTGGCCCACGAGTACTTTCCGGGCAAAGCGCGGCGAGTTTCCAATCGCAGTGTATCCGTCTCCATGGGGTTGGCCAACCTGGGCGCGTATTTCCTGGGTGGGATGCCGATGTGCCACGGAGCTGGCGGGCTGGCGGCGCACTATCGCTTCGGCGCCCGCACTGGAGGAAGCAACCTCATCATCGGGGGGATCCTCTTGGTGCTGGCTCTATCGCTCGGGGAAAACCTAGTGGGTGTCTTCAATCTGCTCCCCGACTCGATCTTGGGCGTGTTGTTGGTGTTCGCCGGTATCCAGTTGGCGCTCGTGATTCAGGATCTGGCCGATCGCAAGGACCTGTTTGTCGTCATCCTCATGTTGGGGCTTGGCCTCGCTTTCAACCTGGCCGTCTCATTCCTTGCCGGCATCGCGGTGGCGTACCTGTTTAGGCTTCGGTGGGTGAGGATTTAGGGTGTAGGGTGTAGGGTGTAGGGTGTAGGGTGTAGGGTGTAGGGTGGCGTGGGGTGGAGTTGGCAGCTGGCAGCGGGTAGCTGGGAGCGGGCAGCCGGCAGCCGGCAGCTGGAGGGGGTGTAGAAGGGGAGGAGGGGCAGAAGGGGCAGGAGGGCCGGCGAAGTGACAAGGGTGTAGGGTTTAGGGTGTAGGGTGGCGTGGTGGAGTTGGCAGCCGGCAGCTGGCAGCCGGCAGCCGGCAGCTGGCAGCCGGCAGCCGGTCGCTGGCAGCCGGCAGCCGGTCGCTGGCAGCTGGCAGGAGGTGCTTTCATGCGACTGTTGGTCTTGCTCCTGTTCTTTTCCCTCGTAGCACCAATCGCAGCACGTTCTCAAGCTTCGGCACCTCATGTAGCGGTGATTTCCATCGACGGACTCGGTCCGGCCGA
>JBDHDY010000597.1:0-3095 GCA_039591275.1 Gemmatimonadota bacterium
AGCCTGGTCATGGCTCCGGAGCTACAGATCGGTTACTTCGGGGGTGATCCGGACAACTTTACCTATCCGCGCTACAACCTGGACATGTCGTTCTTCAGGGTGTACGACGAGAACGGACAGCCGTACCGCCCAGAACACTTCTTCACCTGGAGTGAAGAGGGAGTTGAAGAGGGTGATGCGGTGTTCATAATCGGCAATCCCGGGTCCACCTCCCGGCTTCAGACAGTGGCCCAGCTCGAGTTCCGTCGCGCGGTAGCGGACAAGGCCATTCTGGACCTCATCACGAGCCGCGTAACGGCAATGCAGGCATTCTACGATGCGCATCCCGAGGAAGGTGACGCCGTCGACCTCCGCAACACGATCTTCAGCCTGTTGAACTCCGAGAAAGCCTACACGGGCATCTGGGAGGGGTTGCATGACCCGGTGACCATGGCCAAACGACGGGATGCGGAAGAGCAGTTTCAACGAGCTATCGAGGCGGATCCCTCATTGCGCGACCAATATGGCGGGCTCATCCGCCGCATGGAGGAGATTCAAGAAGAGAAGGCTGAACTGGGGCCGCATTACAGCGCCTTCTTGGCCATGACGAGCCCCAACTTCACCTCCGCCACGCTGCGGCGGGCCCTCTTCGGCTATCAGTACCTCATGGGACGCGACCGAGGTGCGCCGCCCGAGGCACTGGCGGGCGTCAAAGAGCAGTTCACGTCGTTCGGAAACCAGCCGCGCGGCCTCCAGGCAGGGCTGTTGAGCGCCCGCCTCGCCGCTATGACGCAGCATTTCGGTAACGGCGGCGACATGGTAACTCGATTGCTGAATGGGCGGACGCCGGAAACTGTGGCGCATGACGTTATCGCGCAGTCGGTCCTGGCAGATTCGGCAAGTGCCGTGAGAGCGTTGGAAGATGGTACACTGACGATGGACGATCCCGCACTTCGTCTGGTGGACGGATTCCTCGAGCAGTTCGGGCAATATCAGGCTGGGTGGGGAGGGTTCTTGCAGGAAGAAGAAAACATCGCCGCTCAGCTCGGTCGCGCGCGGTTCGACGTCTACGGCACCAGCATCCCACCTGACGCTACGTTTTCGCTGCGGATTGCCGACGGGGTAGTGCGTGGATTCGAGTACAATGGTACGGTTGCTCCGGTCTACACCACTTTCTATGGGCTCTACGATCGCTATTACTCTTACGGCGCTGGCACCGAGTGGGATCTTCCGGATCGCTGGCTGAACCCTCCGTCGTCATTTGACATGTCCAAGCCGGTGAACTTCGTCTCAACGTTGGATATCATTGGCGGCAATTCCGGATCACCAGTTGTGAACAGTGACCTTGAGGTTGTGGGGCTCGCTTTCGACGGAAACATCGAGAGCTTGCCCGGCGACTACATCTATCTCCCCGACGTGAATCGCGCGGTGTCTGTCGACGTTCGTGGGATGCTCGAGGCGCTGGAGGACATCTATGACGCGGGCCGGATCGTTGAGGAGTTGAAAACGGGACGGTTGGCCAACCGTTAGTAGCGAGTAGGGGCGAAGCAAACTTGTAGGGGCGAAGCATGCTTCGCCCCTAATGTTTCGCCCCTACTCTTTGTTTGGCGTTGGGGTGAACCGATATCCAACACCACGCACGGTGTGAAAGAACCGGGGCGACTCGGGATCGGGCTCGAACCGTTTGCGCAGGCGGACGATGAAGTTGTCGATGGTTCGGGTGGAGGGAAATACCTCCGACCCCCACACGGTTTCGAGGATGTCCTCGCGCGACACGACTTCGCCGGTCCGCTCAGCGAGAACCTTGAAGATCATTGCTTCCTTATGCGGAATGGTGTGTTCCTTGCCGTCCCAAGAGCGCCCCTTGAACGAACGAAAGTCGAACTCGTTGCCATCGAAGCGAACTTCGGATTCTCTGTCGAGCGCTGCGTCGTACCAACGGGAGCGCCGCAGAATTGCATGCACTCGGAGCAGGAGTTCTCTGAGATGGAAAGGTTTGGGTAGATAGTCGTCTCCCCCGGCCTCGAGCCCGCGGATGCGGTCTGTCGCTTCTCCTTTGGCCGTGAGGAAGAGAACCGGAGTGGTTTGGCCTTCATCCCGCATCGTCTTGCAGAGCGTGAATCCGTCCACCCCGGGAAGCATGACGTCCAAGATCACGAGATCGTATGTGCTCGCACGGACCCTCTCCAGCGCTGTGCGTCCGTGAAACACCGCTTCGACGCTATGCCCTTCGATCTCGAGGTTCTCCTTGATGCCTTTTGCCAGATTTACTTCGTCGTCGACGACGAGAATCGTCGCGGCTTGCTCGCTCATGCTTCACCCTTGCCTGCCGCTAGCCACGAAACGGTCACCTCCGCTCCCTGGCCAGGGCCCTCGCTGTGCGCTGTGACCTTGCCCCCGCCGAGCTCAACGAGGCTTCGCACGATGTGGAGTCCGAGACCTGTGCCCTGTGTCTCCCGACGCATCTCGTTGCCTGGCCGGTAGAACTTCTCAAAGAGCTTATCCCGTTGTCCGAGACCGTGACGTCCACGAAGCCATCCCGCGCTGCTGCTCCGATGACTACTTTGCCGCCGCCGGCCGCCCCCGCTGCCTTGACCGCGTTATCCACGAGATTCCGCAGCACGGTTCGCACAGCAACTGGATCGGCGTTGACGGCAAGACCCTCGGCGATGTCGCACTCGACGCGCACGCCATGGTCAGTCGCCGCAACCTGGCATTCCTCTACTGTCGACTCTGCCTCCTCGGCAAGCGTAACCCGTTCCGGCGCGAGCGCCATCCTCCCCTCCTCGATCCGTGATGTCTCGAGGATATTGGACACCATCACCTGGAGGCGCTTGAGGTCCTCGCTCAGACGTCCGCGGTCTCCGGGTGTGGGGTCGCGAAACGCTAGCGTCTCGGCGGCAAGCTGGAGGCTCGCGAGCGGACTCTTAAATTCATGGGATACAGCCGCAAGGAAATTCCGCTGACGGCGCCGCAGCACGGCATCTTGATGCAGGGCCTTGGCCAACACTGCCATCCCGCCAATGAGCACGACAAGAAAGAACGCGCCTTCCCAACCGTACTGGTTGAGTCGTCGTCGTCGCTCCTCCTCGATCGATTGCAGTACGACAGGATGA
>JBDHDY010000598.1:0-5949 GCA_039591275.1 Gemmatimonadota bacterium
GTTGGGATTGATGGAAAGGTCCACTGCGAGCTGCCGGACCGTAGGCAGCCGCTCTCCCGGCTCCAAGCCGCCACCTGCCAGGGCGAACTTCACCTGTTCGATGATCTGCCGGTAAAAAGGGACCCCGCTCTTCGGGTCGATGGAGAATTCCAAAACGTCCTTGTCCGCTTATTTGTCTAGATCACTATTGATATGGTGAACTAGTACAATATTGGCGGTGGGATGTCAAGGCGATCTTGAAAAGGACCGGCCGCTAGCGAGGTATCTCACTAACAATGTTATTGACATCCTCCAGGCAGATGGTTACACTACGCTAACATTGTTAGTGAGACTTCCATGGCACGAGAAAACCTCGGCGATTTTGAGCACCAGGTCCTCCTCACCGTGCTACGGCTGGGCGGCGAGGCGTACAGCGTCCCCATCGTGGAAGAGCTGGAGCAGCGTACCGGCCGCGAGGTGGCGCAGGCGGCCGTGTTCATCGTGATGCGACGCTTGGAAACGAAGGGACTGCTGACGTCGCGCTTCGACGGTCAGGCGGCCGAACAGACCGGCCGGGTCCGCCGTTACTTCAAGCTGACCCCGGACGCGATTCAGAGGCTCAAGGAGTCCCGCCGCCAGCTTGCTAGCCTGTGGGAAGGCGTGGAAACGGTGTTGGACGAGGCGTGAAGGCCATGGCTCCTCGGTCTCCCGTCATCGTTCGGTGTGCGCTCCGGGTCCTGCTGAGCCGGGAGGATCGCAACGCGGTCTTCAGCGAACTCGGGGAGTTGTACGAGCGCCGTCGCGCGCGTGATGGTGCGCAAGCAGCCGCCGCGTGGTATCGCCGCCAGGTCTTACAGTATCCGGCTCGACTCTTGACTGCCCGTCTCGGCACGCGCAGGCACAAAGGACGAAGTGCTGCATCGCGCGGCGCGCCTCAATCAGGGGGCTTGGGAGAAACGGTGCAACAACTGCACGGCAGCCGTGTTCAGTGTGGTGTATGCGGTGTTGTTGAAGCCACTCCCTTATCCCGATCCCGGGCGAGTAGTGCGCATCTACACGGACTCACCGCCCAACCGCTGGCCGCTTTCGGTGGTGGATTACCAAGCCATCGACGAGCAACAGACGACGTTCGAGAGTTTGGTCGCTTACAACAACCGAGCTGTTACGCTCAACCAAGAGGAGTTAGCTGAACGGATCTTCGTCAGGTTCGTGACACCCGGCTACTTCCCCCTGTTGGGTATCACGCCACTTCACGGTCGCACGTTCGTCCCGGCCGATGCAGTGCTCGGCGCGGAGCGCACGGCGGTTCTCGCGCACCGCTTTTGGCGTGAACGGCTGGGCGCCGATCCGGACGCCATCGGCCGCCTCATAAGGCTCGACGGGAACGACTACACCGTAGTTGGGGTGCTTCCGCCGAGGGCCGGCCCCCTCGAGGCACAGCGCGAGATGTTTCCGATCCTGCAGATGCAGCCGCCACAGCGGAAAGGGCCGTTCATGCTGAGAGTCCTCGGACGTTTGCGGCCCGATGCCGAGGTCGGGGTTGCGGAAGAGGAACTGAGAGCAATCAACGAGCGCATCTTTCCCATGTGGAAATCATCGTACCCGGACTCCACCGTCACTTATGGCGTTCAGAGCCTGCACGAATTCGTGATCGGAAACGTCGGTACGCGCCTGCTCGTTCTCCTTGGCGCTGTTGGATTCGTTCTGCTCATCGCGTCGACGAATGCGGCAAATCTGCTCGTAGCCCGTGGCACGCAGCGAGGGCGGGAGTTGGCCGTGCGGGCTGCGCTTGGGGCATCGCGCGGAAGACTCGTGCAGCATCTGTTGACCGAAAGCGCGCTGCTCGCAGCGGGTGGCGCTGCCCTCGGCCTCATCATCACGTTCGTCGCCATCGACGTCATGGCTGCCAGCGGATCCACCTTCGTGCCCCGTGCGGCAGAGATCAGCTTGAGCGGAGCGGTGCTGTGGTTCATGCTTGCTGTGACGCTGGCAAGCGGCTTGCTGTTTGGCTTGATACCGTCGCTCCAGGCGACACGTTCAGATTTCGAGCGAACTCTGGGCTCGAGCGGTCGCGGATCTACGGGAAGCCTGCGCACCCAGAGAGTGCGCCGAGTACTCGTGGCATCGCAATTCGCGGTGGCGGTGCCGCTCTTGATCGGCGCGGGATTGCTGTTGACGAGCTTCACTAAGTTGCAGCGCGTTGACCCGGGAATTGATCAAAACAACTTGATCACGGCGCGCATCTCACTCCCCCGCGCCACTTACATGGACGCACCCGCTATGGAAGCCGCCTTCTGGGGACAGCTCACGGAGCGCGTCGGCGCGCTGCCTGGAGTTGTGGCTGTGGGCTCAGGCTCCTCGCGCCCGCCAGACGACCTCGGCATGATCAACAACTTCAACCTCGAAGATAAACCCGCTCCCCCCGATCAAGCCGAGCCGGTAGCCCCGTGGCCCGTGGTGTCGCCGGAGTTTTTCCAAGCGCTTGGCATCCCGCTCATCCGAGGACGCATGTTCGATGAGCGCGACCGCGCCGACGCGCCGCAGGTGGTACTGGTGGATCAGGCGTGGGTTCGGCGCTTCTTTCCCGGAGAGGACCCCATCGGTAAGCGTCTTCACTCTGGAGGGTGCAACCGACCGGACTGCCCCTGGCTCACGGTAATCGGAGTGGTGGGCGACGCGAAGTACATGGGGCTCGACGATCCCGGCTGGGGAACGATCTATCAGCCTGTGCTACAAAACACCTGGTGGAGCAGGATCCTGTTTGTGCGCACCACCGGCGATCCGCTCTCCGTTGTGCCGGCAGTCCGTACCATTGTGCGGGAGTTGGATCCTACGTTGCCGCTCTCTCAAGTTGCTACGATGGACGAACTGATGGCGAACGCGTTGGATTCGCCGCGGAACTTTCTGGCCTTGATCGCTGGTTTCGCCGCCGTGGCACTCATGCTTGCCGCCATCGGAATTTACGGCGTCATGTCCTACTTCGTGCAACAACACACTCGGGATATCGGTATTCGCATGGCTTTGGGAGGGAGACCGGCAGCGGTCTTACGACTCATCGTCGGACGGGGCATGCGGCTCGTCATACTAGGTATCGCCATTGGCGTCGGTGGCGCATTGGCTCTCACTCGCTTCATGACGAGCATGCTGTTCGAGGTCTCACCCACAGACGCCGTGACGTTTGCAGGTGTCACGCTCGGCCTGGTGGCTACGGCGCTCATCGCCTGCGTAATTCCGGCGCGGCGCGCGTAATTCCGGCGCGGCGCGCGGCGACAGTCGATCCGGCGGCGACACTGCGCCAGGAGTGAGAGGTAAGAGGCCCCCACCACAACCACCGCTCCAGCTGCCAGCGGCCGGCGACCAGCTGTGAGAGAGGCCAGCCCCGGGCGCAAGCCCGGGGCTTTCATGTGAGCCACAGATAAACGCGGATGAACGCGGATTTCCCTTCCACACCGCCCCGGCGTTTAGGTTGTCACCACCCCACCCCACCAAACGCGAACCGGTGCTTGAGTCGTCACAGCTGGTCGCAGGCAGCTGGCAGCAGGGGCCGCTGGAGTTGGGCGGGGCCCGCACACCGCCCGCGCTACATCCGAGGCGTGATCGTGACCCGAATCACGTCAGTGACCGCCGGATAGGTGAAGCCGTCCGAGGTGATTCGGACGTTCCCATTCTCGTCCGTCCCCGTGTTGGCTCCCGACTGCCGTGGTGCTTGGCTGAGCCCAACGCCCGGTAGCTCGTTCACCTCGGTCCCGGCGTCCCATAGCAAGAGCTGGGCAGTCACGTCGCCCGATGACGCCATGCCGTCGGCGCCGAAGAGAGCGATGCCCGCGGGCTGGGGCGCATAAAAGAGATCGTTGGACTGGACGAACATCGTCGCCAGCGACAAGCGATCGCCGGGGGCTGCTGTGATGGTGAAGCTGTACGAGCCGCCAGGGAGGATCACGCCCGGGCCGGACGCGCCGTCCGGTGTCGTGAAGGCGCCGACGCCTTGCACGCCCATCACACCGTCGAGCATGGTGGCAAGCATCGCGGGGTCGCCGTCCTCGGCCAGTGCCTCGAGCCCCAAACCGGCGTCGGGTTGGTCGCTCGTAAAGAGTGACGCTTCACCGCCGTGTACCAACCACACGCCCGGCGAGAGCGGTACCGTGAGCCCGGTGCGGGCATCCAGCGCCGCGGCGAGCCCTGAGGGATCGCCATCTTCTGCCAATGCCTCGAGCCCATCACCGCTGTCCATGTTCCCTGGCGTGTACAACGGGGCATCATCGGTGTGGAGTACCCAGACACCGGGTGCCAAAGGAGCAGCGAGTTGCGCGCCGCCCATCGTTGTGAGCGTCGTGGCCGTCGATACGTTCTCGATCCGCGCGCGGAAGCCGGTGGCGGAGGTGGAAGTGATCGTGACCTGGATGACGTCGGAGACCGACGGGAGATTCCCAAAGGTATCGGCGGCGATGCGTACGGTCGCGTCTGCGTCGGCAGCTCCGGTGTCGGGACCGCTCTGGCGCGGTGCCTGGTCGGGACCGGCGCCGGGCTCCTGGTCTACCTCGGTCCCTGCGTCCCACAGCATCAGCTGTGACGTTACATCACCGGAGATCGGGCTCCCCGATCCGTCGAACAGCGCGATGCCCTCTGCTCCCGGCGCGTAGAAAAGGTCGTTCGAGTGGACGAACATGGTCGCGAAAGAGAGCTTCGTGCCGGGGGCCGCATCGAACATGAACTCGTAGGCCTCTCCGGGACCGATCGGTGCCGGGGCTGCAGCCCCGACCGGCGTATTGAACACGCCGGAGGCGGTGAAGTCATAGGCCTCGCCCACATTCTCCACCACGACGTCGAACGTCGCGGTGGTGTCGGGTTCGCCGTTGTTGCCGCATGCCATGACACTCCCTGAAGTCATTGCCATGGCCAGTAGTCGACACCACATCATGTCTGCACTCCTTTTGGATTACGATGCTCAGAGCTGCGTTGCCGCATTGAGTTCCTCTTGAATTGTTGGCCGCACGCAGGCACTGGTCTCGATGACCCCAGAGCGTCGAGTGGCCCAGTTACGAACGACGCATTATAGACGGACGGACCCGCAGGCAGGAGGTACTGCAACGAGGCATTAGAGGTCTCTCATGTTCATCTAATCACTCGGAAATCATTAGAACGCTCTAATGTTACTGATTGTCAAGAAAGCACTGCCGCTTTTCCACCCACTACCTTAGGTTGTGGTGATGGAACTTCTTCTGGTCGAGGACGATCGCCCACTGAGACGCTTTCTCAAGAAAGCGTTTAGCGAAGAGGGATACGCTGTCGATGAAGCCGAGGACGGTGAAACGGCGCTCGAGCGCGCCTTGAGCCGCGACTATGCTTGCATCGTGCTGGACCTGATGCTGCCCGCGCGAGACGGGTTTAGCGTCGTGACAGAACTTCGCGAACGGTCGGTGCACACGCCCGTCTTGATGCTTACTGCCCGTGACCAATTGGATTCGCGAGTGGCGGGTCTCGAAACTGGAGCCGACGATTACCTGACGAAGCCATTTGATTTGTCGGAGTTGTTGGCACGTGTGCATGCGTTGATTCGCAGGGCCGCGCTTCGGCACCAGGAGGTGCTGTTGGTGGTGGGCGATATAGCGCTCGACCCCATTCGCCGGCATGTGACTCACGGTGGTCGGGTTGTGGATTTGAGCGATCGGGAGTTCGCGCTGCTCGAGTTTCTCATGCGACACGTAGGGCGTACGGTTTCCCGTTCCCGAATCGCCGAGGCGGTGTGGCGCTACCAGTTTGACACAGAGACGAACGTGGTCGACGTGTACATCAACTACCTGCGGAAGAAACTCTCGTTCGGCGAGCGGCGTGCCCCCATTACCACCGTGCGTGGCGTTGGATATCGTCTGGAGAACGAGGATGGCTGAGCGGCACCTTGAGGCGGAGCTCGTTGCCGGGTTCAACAAGACGGTGTGGGGTGCGGTGGCGGGTTACGCCTTGTTCGTAATC
>JBDHDY010000599.1:0-3365 GCA_039591275.1 Gemmatimonadota bacterium
CGCCGCGGGTACGGCGACAGCTCCCGCGCGGAGGGTTGGGCGACCTACATCGAGGAGATGTTCGTCCTGGCCGGTCTCACCCGCGACGTGCCCCGGGCGGACGAGCTGTTCTACGTGGCGCTGTTGAAGCGCGCGAGCCGCATCTACGCCGAGACGAGCATGCACGCCGGTGCGTTCAGCCTCGATGAAGCGAACCGCTACATGATCGACCTCGTGCCGTACATGGAGGAGGACCTCGGGCGGTACGATCTCGAGGGCTACCTGCGGCGGCCGGGCTCGGGGAGCGTGCCGACTTCGAGCTAGGAGCGTTCCACGACGCCGTCCTGTCGCGCGGCATGATCCCGCTCACCCTCATTCGTTGGGAGATGACGGGGGCGGATGATGAGGTGCGCGCATTGTGGCGGGAAGCGACGGGGAAGGAATTGGGGACGGTGTCGCGGTGAGGGGATTGGTGGAATCACGGGGGCCGGTAGGCGGTCGATGTCAGACATGATTTGAGATTTGAGATCGGCGATTTGCGATTGGCGATTTTTAGCCCGGCCTCCATCCCAATCTCATATCTGCAATCGCTGATCTTGATTGCTGCAGTGTCTTTCAACGTCTTCTTCTACGCCCCGAATCCTTCAAGAATTGAAGAGCGATGAAGGCGATTGTCCAAGAGAAGTACGGATCTCCTGATGATCTAGAGCTTAGAGAAGTCGACGAGCCTACTGTCGGCGATGATGAAGTCTTGGTGCGAGTCCGCGCGGCTTCGGTGCATCCGGATGTGTGGCACGTCGTGACCGGGCGGCCCTATGTCGTTCGCCTGATGGGGCCCGGGCTGTTCAAACCAAAGAAACCGATACCCGGCACGGACATGGCGGGAATCGTCGAGTCCGTCGGTAAGAGCGTGACACGGTTTCAGCCGGGTGATCCAGTCTTTGGCGAAACCATCGTTACGAATCAGTGGACCAACGGCGGAGCGTTCGCTGAATACGTGTCCGTTCCACAGGACCTGCTCGCACTCAAGCCCGAGAACGTCACGTTCGAACAAGCCGCCTCCGTCCCCACCTCGGGGTTCATCGCCCTGCTAAACCTGCGGGGAGGGACCCTAATACGGCCAGGGCAGAGGGTGTTGGTCAATGGCGCCGGGGGCGGTGTGGGTTCCCTCGCCTTGCAGATCGCGAAGGCCAACGGCGCGCACGTGACCGGGGTGGACAGCACGAGCAAACTGGGGATGCTTCGCACGCTCGGGGCAGATGAGGTCATCGATTACACCCAAGAGGACTTCACCCGACGTGGCGTTCGCTACGATTTCATCTTCGATGTTCCTGGGAACCACCCGTTTTCCGCATGCAAGCGCGCGCTTGAGCCTGACGGGAGATACGTGCTCATCGGACACGACAGATTTGGTGCGTCGGGCAAGCGTTTTTTCGGACTCATCCCCCACTTTTTCAAGCTGGTATTTCTCTCACTCTTCGTGAAACAACTGCGACTGGGGAGGTCTTCGATACCCGGCAGGAAAGACGCTATGGCCCTCTTGAGGGAACTCCTCGAAGCCGGAAAGATCACACCGATCATCGACAGTAGCTACCCGCTGAGTGAGGCCCGCGAGGCGTTCCGCCGCATGATCGAGGAGGAACCCCAGGGGAAGGTGATCATCACCGCGTAGTTCCTGAGCTTGTCGAAGGGGGCGCTTTAGCGCAGGGGATAGGTTGATTTGCGATTTGAGATTGGCGATCGGCGATCAGCGATCAGCGATCTGGCGCAGGGCAACCTTCAGCCTCAGCGTGAGCGACGCACGCGCATCCCGTCCAACACCGTCCGCGTGGTCTGCCGGATAAGCCCATCTATGTCATCGGTGGCCAGGATGTGTCCCTCGATCCACAATGATGCCAGCCCGTGCATCGCGCTCCAGGCCACGTAGGCCTGCGCTCGGGGATCTTGCCGTTTGATCCCGCCGCTCTTCTGGTGCGCCTGGATAACGCTGACCAATTGTTCGAACAAGGCAATTGCGGCCTCACTTAACTCGGGTCGGTCTTGGCGTGTGAGCGCCTCCTTGCCGTACATCAGGCGGTAGTGCGCCGGATTCTCGACGGCGAAGCGCACGTACTCCTCACCCATGCGTCGGAGCTGCTCGACGCTGGATCGCGGGGCGCCCGTGTCAATGGTCTGCAGGCGGCTTTTGAGGCGGTCGAACCCAGCCGCGGCAACCGCAACGAGCAGAGCGGTCTTGTCCGCGAAGTGGCGATAGGGTGCAGCCCGCGAAACGCCGAGGCGCTGGCCGATCGCCCGCATCGTCACGCTCGCCGCCCCTCCCTCGGCAATCATGGCGGCGGCTTCGGCCAGCAGCGCCGCCCGCAGGTCCCCATGATGATACGCGCCGGTCTCGTCGGTCATGCGTCAATATGACCGAAGGTGTTGACAACGTCAACATCCGGCTGTATGTTGACATCGTCAACACTCCCGGAGAGGAACCATGGCCATCAAGGAGCTGACGGGATTTCTGAAGGAGGGCCTGGAGCGGGGGCTGCCGCGCGAGCAGCTCGAAGAGGTCCTCCTGGAGGCCGGCTGGGCCCCCGATCAAGTTCGGGGTGCTTTGGGAGGCTTCGCCGATGTACCTCAGTGCGTTCAACCTGGGCAGCCTGCTGTTCCAGTTCATCAACCGGGCTTTCCCGGATCCGGCAGTCGATCCGGTGTACGCGCTGGAGGCGAGTCGAGAGGCGATCCGCTGGTCGATTTCTGCCCTCGTCGTGGCGTTCCCCGTCTTCCTCTTCGTCTCGTGGACAAACGACCGGGCCGTCCGGCACGATCCGAGCAGACGGCTCTCGAAAGTGAGACGGTGGTTGACCTACCTGACCCTCTTCGTGGCCGCAGGCATCCTGGTCGGCGACGTGACCATGGTCGTGTACAACGTCCTCGGCGGGGAGATGACGACGCGGTTCGCTCTGAAGGTCCTCACGGTCGGCGCGATCGCCGGGTCGGTGTTCGGGTATTTCCATCGGGACCTCCGTAGGGAAGAGGTGGTGGAATGAAGCTCACGCCAGGAACGGTGCTGTTCGGAGCTGCTGTGGCGACGGTCATCACGGCGGTAGTGGCCGGGCTCTTCATCCTCGGGTCGCCTACTGAGGAGCGCGCGCGTCGGATCGACGATCGGCGGGTGGCGGACTTGCGCGGGATCGTGGCGGCCACCGATCTCTATTGGACCCGCCATTCCCGGTTACCGGCGTCGCTGGACGTCCTGACCGCCGAGCCCGGAGTGAGGATTAGCACCGGTGACCCCGCGAGCTTGGAGACCTACGGCTACCAGCCGCTGGATAGCGCTCGATATGAGGTGTGTGCGAGCTTCGAGCGGGAGTCCGGTGAGACTTCCCGAGACCCGGAAA
>JBDHDY010000600.1:0-2475 GCA_039591275.1 Gemmatimonadota bacterium
CGAGGAGACCTTTTGCTGCGTTCCCGGCGTCTCCCATTACGCTTCTACTCGCTTGTCGATCTCGTCCGCGATAAGGTTCAGGACGATGCCGACGTACCAGTTCTTGAGGATGCCCCCGAGAACTTCTTGGCCCTTCTCTTCCAGCTCACCGACGGCGACCGTAGCCTCGTCGACAAGCATGTAGAGGAAATCACGCACGATGACGAGGTCTCCCTCATCGACGGAGCCATCACTGAGTCGCCGTAGCGTGGTGGCGAGGTCTCTCAGTGCTTCATCTTCGTAGCCGTCGAACACACTCATCTTGTTTCTCCTTAGTACAGTTTGCCGAGCATGAACCGCAACAGCGACTCGACATGAGTCGCGTAGTCCGGAATGATACGATGGCTGTTCATTGAACCATCGAGCGCCATCTGCTCGAAGTAGTGGTGCAACAGCTCGTGGACGAACGTGTTGTCGTCCATCGGCTGGTACGTCTCAATCACTATCGTCGGTCGCTCGCCGTCTGCCTTGATGTAGGTGTAGGCTTGAAATAGCTGGGAGCCAGACGTGATGCCTGCGGTGCTCCCTGGTTGCTTCTCTTCCAAGCCAGCGAGAAACCCTTCGTAGCGACTGTAGTGAATCTCCAGTCTGTATGCTTTTCGCCGCGCGCCCTTGAGGAAGTGCTTGTCAACCACCTTCCACATTTCAGCGTAGCGGTCAGGGTTCGGAGTCCCGTGAATCTCGGGATTGAAGTAGACCGTTACGCGGCCGTCGTCGGACAGGCGCGATGCTTTGAACTGAACATCAGGCGGGTTGAATCTCGGCATGTCCGCCGCAGCCTGCGCGACGAATGCCAGGAAGATTCCCAACATCATGATGACGGTAAGGAATCCGACTAGACCTCTTTTCACGATCTCCCCTTCTCTGCTCGTAGTGCTTCAAGCAGTTCCCAGTTATTGGATGCGAGGTCAGTAATGAAGTTGGTGACCCTGCGCGCTTCGTTGTCAGTGGGAGTCGTTTCGTCGTCGCCTATTTCGGCAGTCTGTGCGTGCCATAGTTCGTGAATCAAAATCTGGATGCGCTCCTTTGGGGAGTTCCACACCCGAATGCCTTCACTCGTAAAGAGGCCGTCACACTCGTCGCCATCACCATGCTTGAAACGTGATGCTTCCCACTTTATTGGTACGTCAAGATGTCCGAGAATCCGAATCTCGTCGGGTTGGTACTCGAACTTCTTTGCCACTAGAAAGCCTGATCGGGGTCAGGCAGGGTTTGAGTTATTGGGGCGGGCTGTGGCGCCGGGGTGTATCCAGGCTGGATGCTGGCGCCGTTCTGGAACTGGTTCAGTGCGGCCAGTCTCGGATTCATGCTCGCGCCTGGGCCGGGGAACCCACCGGGGCCGGGAATGGGACCGACACCACCACCTGGGTTGAACCAATTTGCGCGAGGACCCAAAGGCTGTCGTCCACTCCACATGTAGCCAGCTTGGCCGGGACCGACGGCGCCAGGACCAGGAAGCGGCAGACCGGTGTTGGGGTCTACGGCTGGTACGGCTGACGGGTCAACCACCGGGGCGCCACCCACGGGTGCGCCTGTTGCGGGGTCGACGGGACCTGCCTCTTGGACCGGCTGTGGTCCGTAGTTCACCGGCGGTGTATAGCCAGGAACGATAGGGGCGTTGGGGTCTGCTACCGGAGGCGCGACGGGTGCGGCTGGAGGCGCCGGGGCCGGGGGTGCCGGGGCAGGCGCGGGAGCAGCAGGAGGCGCTTGAGGTAGGGGCTGCGAAACTTCCGGCGGGGCGCCGACGCTCTGGCCAAAACGATCCAGCTCAGGGCGCGGTTGCCCATCATCACCAATACCCAGGCCAGCCCTGCGTTCGCGTAGGCTATTCAGCGACTGTTCAAACGTCTTACGGATTCTGTCGCCTGGACGTTGGTCCCTAGGAGCGGGGCGATCACCCCGCCGAACTCTTTTCGTCGGACGCGGCTTGGGCGTGGCTTGCCGGTCGGCCGCTCTGGCCTTCCGACGCGCTCTCCGACGGCGTTGTTTAGAAGCAGGCTTCTTGTCCGAACGACCCTCTGGGGTCTCCCTTTCCTTTCGGTCGGAGACCTTGCCGTCACGATCCCGAGCCTGCTTCTTCTTTCTGACGATCCTTTTCTTGCGGGGGTTCGACTGCTTCTTGTCCGCAGCTTTCTCCGTTTGCTCGTCTGATTCCTCTCGCTTCTTTTCCTTGTCGGACATTTCTCAGTAGCTCCTTGGTCGGATAGGTCTGCCCCCGCAGACTGTGGGAAAAGCCTTTTCTCTCCCCCCACATAGTATTAAGAAGCCCTGGGGGGGCCAAGGGGCCACTGTTCAGTTGGCGACTTTAGAGAAACCCAATGATTCATTGATGATTCCAAGCCATCTTTCTTTAGCTCCACCCTGGGGGGTGTCGCCCTGAGTGGGGATCAGAAGCCTTGCCCCCGACCCTATAGAGTTATCGTTCGTAAGACTATG
>JBDHDY010000601.1:0-2916 GCA_039591275.1 Gemmatimonadota bacterium
CTTCAAGAAACTCAACGACGAGTATGGCCATGCTGCCGGCGACGCGGCGCTCAAGCATCTGGCCAAAGTGTTCCGCAGCGCCCTGCGAGAAGCTGATGTCCCGGCGCGAATCGGTGGTGAGGAGTTTGCATTGTGGCTCCCCGGGGCGAGCCTGAAGGTGGCCGTGGAGATCGCGGAACGCGTGCGACGGGCCGCCACAGAGACCCGGTGGGAGTGGGCGGGCCGGGTAATCAACCTTACCTGTTCGATCGGTATTGCCTCCCGCCCGGAGACCACCTCCGAGGTCGCCAATCTGGTGGCGGCTGCCGATGCGGCCATGTACCGGGCCAAGCGTGCTGGACGGGATCGGATCGAGGTCGCGTCGGCAACACATTGACTGACAACGGGTTAGAAGATAGCTTAAAACACTTCAACGAAATGGGGGCGACTGGCTTCGACGGGCCCTGTGATGGAGTTGCTGCGTGCCCAGGTTCCCGGTGCCCTGGCAAAAACACTGGGAAACTCAAAACTGCCAATCCTGAAATGGCACTAAACTGCCAATCCTGAAATGGCACTGGCTGCGTAAGCTTCGGCTTCACGCTCCTGCCCCCGTGGCAGCCCGCCTGAGGCGGCGCGAGGGTATCGCAAAGTCAGGCTGCTGCTTCGCGTCGCTTCCGCGCGTTGCTTAAGCTGTAGGAAGATTGTTCGTCGGTAAGGACGGTTGTGCGCCAGCCGGCGGAGACCTAATGCGCAACCTACGCACGTAGACGCGGCTTTGGATCGAGGTTCGGACCGGGGTTCGATTCCCCGCGCCTCCATGGCTCCACCGGTGGGTCCGGCGGTAGTGTCGCCGGACCCACCTTCTTTTGACCTCGTGCTGGAGGGCGATGGTCAGGCTCGCTTTTCGCCCTTGGCGCCCTTACCCTCCTGAACGTTGTCGGCGAGTCCCAGTCAAACCGGAGGGACGTGCAAGCGTGACTTTGATGCTATGCAGATGCCCAGGACGCTGATAGCCGGATGTGGATACGTGGGGACGGCGCTGGCTGCCCGCCTCGTCGCCGCCGGGCATGAGGTGTGGGGAGTAAGGCGGTCATGGGAGGGTGTTTCGCCTGAAGATGTCATTCCTATTGAGGGAGATCTCGCCGCGAGCGCCGGCCCCCCACCTTTGCCTGCATCTATCGACTTCGTCGTATACGCCGTATCAGCCGATGGCCGGAATGAAGCGGCGTACCAGGCCGCTTACATAGATGGCCTCGAGCGACTGGTCGAGGGCCTGCACAAGTCACCGGACATACGACGTTTCATTTTCGTGTCGAGCACAGCCGTGTACGCGCAGCATGATGGCGAGTGGGTGGACGAGGAATCGCCGGCTGAAGAAATGGGGTTTCGAGGGGCGTGCTTGTTGCGCGCGGAGACGTTGGCCCGGAAGAGCGGTCTGCCCGTGACGGTGCTTCGCTTGGCCGGGATCTATGGCCCCCGGAGAATACGCTTGATCGAGCGTGTGCTGGGTGGTGAAGTGTCCGACGATGCCCCGTCCCGTTACATCAACCTGATTCATCGGGAAGACTGTGCCGGAGCCTTGATGCACGTACTCTTGCTGGAGCGACCAGAGAGTCTGTACCTGGCAGTGGACAGCCAGCCGGCGGAACGCAGCGAAGTTGTTCGTTGGATCGCGAAAGAGGCGAAGCTGCCCGACCCCCTCGTTCAACCCCGCGCTGCAAGTGCAGCGACCGGAGCCGGCAAGCGTTGCAGGAATAGCCTGTTACTCCGCTCGGGCTATTGCTTTGAGTATCCAACCTACCGCGAAGGTTTTGGACCGCTGATCCGTGGCGAGGCGAGCGTGCGATGAACGTACTGGTCGCCGGGTCGAGCGGGCTCATCGGTTCTGCTCTCGTCGGGGCGCTGGAGCAACGAGGCGACTCCGTGACGCGGCTCGTTCGTGGAGAGCCGCGGGCAGGGCAGGCGGAGCGGCGTTGGAACCCGGCGGAAGGTGTGCTGGAGCGTGATGCTGTTTCAGGGTTCGACGCGGTGGTGCATCTGTCGGGGGAGAGCTTGGCCGAGGGCCGGTGGACCTCGGCGCGGAAGAAGCGCCTGCTCTCGAGCCGGATCGACACAACGCGGCTCCTGAGTGAGCGGCTCGCTTCCTTAGAGCAAAAGCCGGGAGTACTGGTATCGGCGTCGGCGATTGGGGTTTACGGTGACCGGGGTGATGAAGTCCTCACCGAGGATAGTCCGCCGGGTGACGGTTTTCTGGCCAACCTCTGCCTTGCGTGGGAGCAGGCGGCCGACCCCGCGCGATCCGCTGGTATCAGAGTGGTTCACGTTTGCTTTGGGTTGGTGTTGAGCCCCCTGGGAGGTGTTTTGGCCAAGATGCTTCCGCCGTTCAAGATGGGGCTGGGTGGTGTCCTGGGCAGTGGCAAGCAGTACATGAGCTGGATCGCTATCGGTGACGCCATTTCGGCCATCGAGTTCGTCTTGGAGAACCGCGCATTTTCAGGGCGCGTGAACATCACCAGTCCGGAGCCGGTGACCAACCGGGAGTTCACAAAGACGCTTGGCCACGTCCTTCATCGGCCGACCACGATGCACGTTCCGGCATTTGCCATTCGTCTGGCGGCGGGAGAGTTGGGAGATGAAGCGTTGCTCGCTAGCCAGCGGGTGGTGCCCCGGAGTCTCCAGGAAAATGGATTCCGTTTCCGGTACCCGACGCTCGAACACGCCCTCCGGGATCTACTCGGTCGTTGAAGTTGCTGTGTGGAGAGCGCATAATGAGAGAGCGCGAGCGACCTGCTCTCAGCAGGTTTCTCGCGCTCGCGTGTTGCTGGGGCGACTACGCCGTGGTGTAGGCGAGCGCCGCGCCGGCGCCACTGGGATCGCGCTCCGCCAGAGCCACCTGGGCCGCTGCCAGCCTTGCAATCGGCACGCGGAACGGTGAGC
>JBDHDY010000602.1:0-2473 GCA_039591275.1 Gemmatimonadota bacterium
GGGAAGCGGATGGATGGAGAGACCAGTAAACGTATCGGCCGACGAATGCCGAGCCGTTTCCGCCAGTCGTGCAGCAGCGCCTCGAGTGCCGGATCGCCGACAGGTTCCGCGCGTAGTAGGATGCGGTGGCATTGACGCCGTCTGTGAAGCCACACCGTGCCGACCACGAGCGATCCGGTCAACCAGAGGAGCAGAACAGGAATCGCCGAACGCTGCGCCCATGGTGTCTGATCCCCCGCGTTGTCTACGAGGACGGAGGGTGTGATACCGTCCTGAACCATCCGATCCCCGAGCTGCGGCATGAGATGAATGCGAAACTCTTCCGCGCGACTCCCTAGCCGATGGTTGACGAGGTTCCCGATTCCGAACGGCAATGAAAAATCCGGAGGTAATAGGAGACGAACGAACACCAAGCCCCACAGCGCATGACGAACACGTGGTGATTTGATGCGCAGCAGCCGGATGAGACCAAAGACGATGCCAAACAAGATGGTGGCGAACCACACCTGCCAGGCGCCCCCCCGCATGAACGTGACGGCGATCTCCGACACTGGAGTGTAGAGATCAAAGATCATCTCACCCGTCCGCTTCCTCGAGGATTCTTGACATTTCGTCGAGTTCCTCGGCCGTCAAGGCATCACCCTGCGCGAACAGGGGCACTACCGACGCAGGATCGACCTGCAACACGCGAGCGGCGAAGTCTCGCACCAGTCTCGCTAGCCCCATGACTTTCGTGATGCGCGGCTCAAAGAGGTTGATGCCGTGGAAGGGCCGCTTCGCCAGCACCCCTTTCTCTACCATGCGGTCCATTACCGTTCTCGTTGTCGAGTAAGCCCAGTCTGTTTCCTCACTCAAGAGCTCGTGGACTTCCCTGGCGCTCAGGCGGCCCTCCCTCCACATAACCCTCATGACGTCGAGCTCGGCCTTGGTCAGCTCGGGCAGCGGCTTCTTCGACCCCACCGGACAGCTCCCTGTGGCTGGTAAGTAGCGGAGATACTACAACTGTAGCATCACTGTGATGAGCATAGCCTCTCCTCCCATTTTCGTCAAGGCCTGGTGGGTATCCGGCGGCGGCCTATGATTAGAATGATCCGTCGTGTGTGGAGCTAAGATGAAGAAAAACAGCGATATGTGTAAACACGGGTGGCGCACGCTCCTCGCCGCCGCCGGTCTATCTGCGTGCGTTCCCGGCGACGACGTTCCGCCGCTCGATCCCCAACTCATGGAACAGGCCTCCGGCACTCGAGCTCTCCTGCAAGCCGTGAGCGTCGTCGACGCACTGACCGTGTGGGTGAGCGGTCATGAGGGGACCTTCGCCCGTACGGTGGACGGCGGTGAGACTTGGCAGCCGGGAGTGGTACCGGGAGCAGCGGCGCTACAGTTCCGGGATGTGCACGCTGTCGACACGAGGACCGCGTACCTCTTGAGCGCGGGCCCGGGGGAGGTGTCGCGGATCTACAAGACGACGGACGCAGGGCAAACCTGGGAGCTGCAATTCCAAAACGACGATCCGAACGCGTTCTTTGACTGCTTGGACTTTTGGGATGGGCAGCGGGGGATCGCATTCAGCGACGCTGTCGACGGGCGCCTGATTGTCATCCGCACGGAAGACGGGGGCGCTAATTGGGAGCGTGTTCCGGCCATTCAGTTGCCGGAAGCCAGAAATGGCGAAGGTGGATTTGCGGCAAGCGGCACGTGTCTCGTCACGTACGGCAGCGGGTACGCGTGGATCGGGACGGGTGGTGCGGCACGGGTGTTCCGCACCACGGACTGGGGCCTCACCTGGTCGGTGCATCAAACCCCAGTCGTTAGCGGTACCGGTACGTCAGGTATCACGTCGCTAGGGTTCTGGACCGAGGCCCGCGGCATCGCGTTGGGCGGTGAGCTCGCGGAGCTCGCCGGTTTCACAGACAACGTAGCCACCACGGCAGATGGTGGAGAAACGTGGACCGTGGCGGGGCGGCCGACCTTCGCAGGTGCGATATACGGCTCTTCACTCGTGCCGGATCTCGCTGGAGTGGTGGTTGCAGTGGGGCCGAGGGGCGCAAGCGTGTCCGTGGACCACGGCGCGATGTGGACGGCTCTCGACAGCCTGAGCTATTGGGCTGTTGGGTTTGCCGCGCCTGATGCGGGTTGGATGGTGGGGCCCGAAGGGAAGATCGTGAAGGTAAGCTTGTTCTAGTGAGAAGTAAGAAGCGTGTAGGGCTTGGGTCTTGGGTCTTGGGTCTTGGGGCTTAGGGCTTGGGGATCGGCAGCTGGCAGCCGGCCGCTGGCAGCAGACAATCAATACACCTCAACACTAACAATCTCCGCACCCTCCAGTATTCCATCCACCACATCCATGCCGTTCACGACTTCCCCGAAGATCGTGTAGTTGTGATCGAGCCGGACGTTGTCCACGAGGTTGATGAAGATCTGTGCGTCGCCTGTATCGCGACCCCGTGTCGACAGGCCCACCGTTCCACGTGTGTGC
>JBDHDY010000603.1:0-4709 GCA_039591275.1 Gemmatimonadota bacterium
GTAGATCGCCACTTCCTGAGCGATTGGAACTCAGAGAATCTCAGATGGGTGCCGCAGCGCAAGCTCATGCTGCAACCAGAGAGGCCTTACCGCTTCAACATGGGAATCGTCCAGGCTGACGCGGCTCGCGGTACACTGCGGTTTCTGTTGGAGGCGAGGCCTGGAATCGGCAGCACGGTGCTTATGGTCCCTGTTCCCGTAGGTGTGTCGGCAGCGCACGCGGTCCGTGCCAGGATGGTGAGGCAGCACCTGCGACGACAGGCCCGACGTTTTGGCGTGTCGCGCGCCCAGCCGCCAGGTTGGTCACGCGTCGTGGAGGGTATGTAGCGGCGAACGGTAGTGTGCCGGCTGATCCGTGACGACAATCCCCTGCCGTCAAAGGGTTGGCCCAGGCTCAGCAGGCGGGTTCGTTTGCTGCTGGGCCGGCGATCGCTCGGCTTACGACGTGTATCTGGGTGACCACCCAATTCAGGGCGGCATCCCTCCGGCCGACGACGGGGAACCGGCCGTCGTCGTCCTCCAACATGCCGATGACATGAGGCTGCAACACCACCTGCACGTCGTAGCACCCGTTGGGAGGCCGAACGTCAGCAGTGAGCAGTTGGCGCGGGCGGTCCTCGAGGGAAGGAAAGACTTGGTAATTACCTCTGATCTCGGGTGTGCTGAATCGACCGGGGTTCTCCCGCGTGGGAGTGCTGAGGAGGGCTAGTGCTCCCTCCGCCCGGCGCATGGCCGTGCCCACCCGCAGACTCTGCCACGTACGCTCGGCCGTCCTGATGGATATCGAGTGCACGACCCCATTTACCGCGTCCACAACGAGGGTAGTGTCAAACTCATATCGCTCCATGTTACTCGCCGTGGGATGGGGCCTAGGAGGTACGGCGCCTAGCATGGCGAACAACTGCGGCACCGGCTGTCCAGGAAGGAGTGGCAACGGGCGGCTCTCCCCAGTGGCGGGTGCGGGATGCGGCTCGGCGACGAACCTTGGGCCGGTCAATCGGATGATCACGAGAGCCAGAGCCAACGCGGCAACCAGGCCGACCGCGGTCACTGCGGGGTGATCCTTGATTTCCAGGACCACCCTTCGGCGCCACACGCCCAGGTATGCAAACACGTATTTGAAGGCGGTGCCCAGCCGACTCGGCGAGGGCTCTTCACGGTCGTCCTCGGGGGCAGCCGCAGCGGGCGAGCCGGGCGGTGCCGTCCGGCTCGACTTGCTGACGCGTACGAGTTGTCTGACGATCGTTGCCTGGTCGTTCTCGGCACGATCCAAAGCGCATGCCGGGCATCCCCGCGGGTTCTCGTCGTTGTATAAGATGTGGTGCTTAGAACACCGGACGAGTGCCATGCACGACCCCGGTCAGAATTGGTGGCTCCGCCGTGAAGCGCAGCCCGCGTCGCGGCAGCCGCGGCGTGTCTAGCTGCGCCTACTCGAGCTCCGCGTGGTTGCTTTCGTTGCCCTCTCCAGTCGAGACCGGCATCAAGGGCGTTCGGCTACTGAACTCTGGGACGAAGAAAGGTCCGGCACAACCCCGCATGCGACCCCGCGGCAATACCCGGATTTGGAATCGGGAGAACGGTGGAAGCGAGGGTAAAAGGGAAGGCTGAGGGAATATGAACAGCCGACCGACGAGCGTCCGCGGCGGCTAGTAGGTGGCCCAGGTGTCCACCCACGCTCCCGGCAGGCGGACGAAACCCTCCCAACGCTCCACGGCGCTGCGGATGTGGCAGGAGTTGTATTGGATCACTGATTTGTCCTCGTCGACCTGACTTCCAGGCCCGGGATCGTCCCCGGTCAACCTATTTAACCCTGTAACCAGGAGCCCGCTGATTCTAGTGAGAGTGGCATCCGTGTCGAGGTGCTTGCCCAAGAGCACGACACCATCCCACTCGAAGTAGCTCCCCTTGGTTTCCAGCTCCCCTGTGATGACCAGCAATCCCGTCCCCTTGACGTCGTAGGAGACTTGTCGACTGGTTTCGATGAAATACGTCTTGAACGTCATGTCGCCGGAGACGAGGGAGGTGTAGTCGGGCTCCAACGCATCGCCGTTCTTGATGGCATCCCAATTGATTTTCGTCTCCAGTGCTACATCCATCGGTGTCCCGCCGATGTTCAGGTCCCGTGACTGCATGTCCGGGTTCTTCGCCCCGAGGCGGCCGCTGGTGAAAGTGCGCACACCATCGATTGGGGGAGCCTCGCCGCACTCGTCATTGCCGTAGATCCACATGTCGGCGCTACCCGCCCCGTCTTCTTCATCTATCCCGTGGCTCGTATTGGCCGCTGTGACGGTGGCTACCCGTGTGATGTCGGCGGGTTGCCAGACAGCAAACTGGGCCACCGTGCGTGTGGCCAGTGTATCTGGCCCGTGGGCGGGGTCGATCACGTAGGCTGTTGATCGAAGGACGTATTTCTCGGGAACCGTGGGGTCCGGATGATCTTGAATGATCCAGGGCACCACCCAAGCGTACCTGAGCAATCGAAAACGAGGAGACCATCCACTCGGTACCGTGTGCTACGCGCCGGTCAGCCGACACCCGGGCGAACGCCGCCGATAGCATGACCGTGAGCATCGCAACGAGCAAGATCGTCATGGGGAGTGCAAAACCCCGCCGATCTCGCGAGCCGCCCCGGGTTCCAGCCTGTTGCGGTGGCGCAACAGGTAGTCTGGGACGCTGTGGCCTCAGCTCCAGAAGCTTTCCGTCGCTCACTCACGCCCCCCTGTTGACGAAGAGGATTCTCGACCTGAGATCGAAGGTCTGGGGGGCCTCTCCGCCTTGAGGTGCTGCCTCGCTGGCCCCGACGAGCTTGAGCTCGAGACCCCGCACCGTCGAGAGATCGCCCGGAGGGTTGGCCTGCGGGGTGAGATCCGGTCCGATGAGGAACCTGAAGCCAGCTGACGTATCGAAAGGTGCCAGGAGTTCACTCGGGATGCCATTCTGCTCGACGTGGAGGCCGATGCGTCCGGGTAGCTCGGTCGATGCCTTGAACTCGTAGATCAGATCCTCATAGAGGTAGGTCACGCTTCCCGGCCAGGGCCAGTCGCCCAATGTGAGTATGGAGACGTAGGAGCCCCCGGGAACGAGGGTGATCCCTTCGCCGGCACACAGCGTGGCATCGGTGGGGCCGAGGTCGTCGACGGGTGCGATCGTCTGGTATTTCGAGGTGGTCACGTCCCACCACGCCATCCCGTCCGGGTCTGCCGCAGCGTAGGTCATGGAGTCGGTAGGTAGCAGCGAGAGGGTCGTCGTACCGCCCACGCTGAGACACGCGACACCCCAGGCATAGGGTACCTGGACTCGCACTTTCTTCGGGGTTGCCTCGAGGAGCCCGGCGGCTGTCACCATCCGGAGATTGGCCGCCACCACGTTCATCGCTGCTCGGGCCCCCTGGCGCGCGTTCATCATCGCATCGACGCGGCTCACGTATCGTGAGTTGCGAACCAGCATTTGCACTAACGCCGTGCCGAGGATCGCCACGACGACCATAGCGATCATCAACTCCGTGAGCGTCAGACCTTTGCGACTCTTCATTAGAACGGTGGCAGATTCCGTATGCGACTGCGGTAGACTATGAGCGATTCCGGCAGTGCTGTGAAAACCCCCGAGGGAGCAACCACCACGGTTAGTTTCTTGAGACCCTCTGAAACGTCCTCGTAGCTCAGACAACGAGTGTAATCCAACAGACCGGTCTCCTCAGCCGTGCAGCCCGCGGCACTGGCGATGTTGTCCCAGGGGAGGCCCTCCACCCATGTGGAGGCTTGTTGCACCGCGGCGGCCCGGTAGGTCGCTGCGGTCGAGCCCCTCGTCTGTCTCGCTACCTGAAACATGAGTCCCGCCAACGACATCAGGACGACACTCAAAATCATGAGTGCGAGCATGATCTCGATGAGCGTAACGCCCCGCTCGTTGCATGCCTTACGGCGCACGCACGATCCGAATCTGCCCGGCTCGGGTTAATCGCACCTCACGTCGATAGCCGTTGAGGCCCAACGTGAAAGTGATGTCCGGTACCGCGATCCCGTTGGGATACAGGTACACCGACGCGGGCGTGGCGGTGAACTCATCCAACGAGAAATCAGATGCGCTGCCCATTAGGCGTGTGCGAAATACCTTGGTGGCGTCGTCACGCTCCCGGATGATGTATTGACGTGACGCCGGCTGCAAGATCACCGCCATCGGCCTGCGGTGCCGCACGGCAAGAGTCTGTGCGTACTGGAGGTCGCTGGCTAGAACGTTTGCTGCACCGTTGACCTTTGTTCGCTCGAGGGCCGGTGCGATGCGCGGGAGCACTATCGCCAACAAGACGCTCAGCACGAGCATCACCGACATAAGCTCGATGAATGAGTACCCGCCGACTCCCAGCGATCGGGCACGAGATCGGGACATCACAAGCCGCACAAAAAAGTGATCTAGCTCACAATTCGGCGCCACGGGGATCACGCCGCTACAGGCCCCAAAGTTTGCGCCCGGGTTGGCGACGCGCAATCCCAACGTCGGACGAATCCGGAGAGTTGCACCGAACGGTGAATGCGACACCACATGCCAACGAACCCCGTGTCGTGTTTGTGAACGGTCGCCACATTGGTGAAACGAAGTTGACGCCATGCATGTTCTTGCATTGGACCCTCGAAAGGTCGGCCCGCGCTCTGACGTCGCGATTTTCGTGCCGCCAAACCCTCCTCTGGTTGGCGCGCGAGGAGTCAGCGCAC
>JBDHDY010000604.1:0-3730 GCA_039591275.1 Gemmatimonadota bacterium
GTCGCTTGTCTCACTGGTGCTGGCCTGATCTCGACCCCGACGCTCGCTATCGGCACGTCGAGCAAAAAGGATGTCAAGTTCTCCAGCTTCAACTTCAGAGCCCTCGGGTTTCAAGAAGCGAAGACTGGGGCTGAAGTGGCATTCACGGCCACTACACACGACATCGCAGATCCCGATGCGCTGCCGAGAGAGGCGATCTTCGTCCTTTCTATCGCGCAGGGCGGGACCGTCACGATCACTAAGGGCTCCGATGCGCTTGCGGGCGCGGCTGTAGCTCCGGCTACTCCGGCCAACGAGTGTAAGATGGGCGAAGTCCTGATCCAGCACAACGGAACAGCGGTCTTCGACGCAACCACGGATGACTTGGATGCGGCCCATCTCACAGTTACCTACACCGACGAGCCACTCCTCGGTGCGGACGTACTCGCGTTGACGAGTTAGGGGGTCTCATGCAGAGTCCTTTCACCCTACTCGACGCGATCTCCGCAACCGGAGATGGCGATGTGTGGCACAAGTTCGACCGTTTTGATTCCTCGATGTGCGTTGTCGAGGTCACGGGCTCGTTCACTGGCACGCTGAACATCAAGGGTGTCGCATACGAAGGTGGGGCAGAGAACGTCATCTACGTCACGCCCCTCGGTAGCGGAACTCCGGGCGCAGACATGACCGCTCCCGGCCTCTATCGCTTCGATGCCTCCGGCATCTGGGCTGTCGAAGGCGCTTGCAGCGTCTGGACGAGTGGAACCAGTGCGACCATGAAAATCGTTACACGGAGAGGATAATCATGTTCAGGAGGATCTCCGATTGGTTCAGAATGAAGCGTCTCGGGGAGGTCCGAACGGCCCCCCGAGGCGTCCGGGGCAGAGTCTTCGCAAAGAAGAACCCTACGGAAGAGTCGGGCGACTTGATGCCGCCCGCTAAGGCGATTCCACAGGGCCACATGAAACTCAAGGTGATACGCAAGGACGGCACCGTGGAATACTACGATGCTGATACCCACGTATCCAAAGCGCGTCGCAGGCGGCGCTAAAGGAACTTCAGATGGCAACCGTTTACACGCAGGACGGCGAAGAGCTCGTCGTTGACCTTCTCGACGAAACCATCGTCTGTCCGACAGACTGGTACGTTGCGTGGGGCACTGGTGGCGGAGGCGCTGTCAAGGGCGACAGCGCCCTCACGACCGAGGCTTCAGAGTCTCGCGTCATTGGCACGGCCACCCAGCCACTCGCTGACAAGAACCAGTGGGTCGCGACGCTCACGGCTGATGGCTCGAAGACGATCAACGAGGCCGGGCTATTCAGTGCGTCAACGTCCGGTACCATGCTCATCAGGGGCGACTTCACAGGAATCGCTCTGACGATTGGCGACAAGATCGAGTTTACGATCACGCTCGAACAGACGTAACCGGGGGGCGCGATGCCGCGCTACAACTACGTCACGAAGGCCTCTATCACTACCACAGGAATCACGAGTACCCGTGGCATGAGAGGCTGGCTGATTGGTTGATTACGGGTTCGGGTTTCGACCTCTCCCGTATAGCCATCATCGGGTCCGGCTTTCCGTGGACACAGGAAGCATTACACTCACACCCTAGCCTGACTTGCCCTCTGGGCACGATTGCCAGTCAGGATACCAGCCCGTACATCCACAGCGCACCCCTCGAAGAGGTTGAGCACCGTGCTGAGATCAGCCGTGTGGGACTTGATCCTGACTCCGGCGATGGCGCTACCCTTCTTGCCCAGATGACGGGAGTAAGGATGGCCTATGCGGTGGTTGAGGCCCCTATCTCCTCTGGTCAGGGCCGCGCTAACGTGCGCAATCTCTGTGGTGGCCGCCCCACCTTCTGTTACAGCGAGATGACGATTGAGTCGTTGTACGAAGAGGAGATTCTTGATCTGACCGATGACATGAAGAGTGTCGGGAACTTGGCTACCCAGTACGCCCACATGGTCATCCACCCCCAGAAGAGCAGGACACGCCCACAGTTCGACATCCGCAGTCTCGCCGACTGGCGCACCTTCTTTGACGCCAACGGCCATAGCGACATCGTTCTAATAGACGCTACCACGTTTGAGGTAGGCTAGTGGCCTTACCGGCAACTTTCGGCGGCACCGGCACCATCCTACCCATCTACGGCGGGCCTTTCATTGACGGCAATGAAAATGTTTATTATATCTGCGAAAACGTCACGAACGGCGACCTAGAGGCGTGGAAGACCACTGATCCGACTACTACGAATATGTCGGAGCAGGATGCCAGTAATGCGCCGAATCCGGGCAATATTGTAAGCGCGTATTGCGTGCAGGACGGCACCCGAATCTACTGCTATACCTTCTCATCCGATGGGTCAACGTTTAGCGCTATATATGAATCGTGGTTTTATACCTCAGATGAAGCAACCGCCACACCGGATACTTGGCACGACTTTGGCCCCGCGCAGCATCAGACGGTCTACTCACATACTATCAGCCCCTTTGCAAACGAATACATCTCCGCCGCACACCGCTCCGATGGCGACCGCATCATCCTGTTCACCGGCGAAGATGTCGGGACGATGCACGCCGAGAACTACGAGACTTCCTATATGCGTTGGGAGGGATCGAGTTGGGCGGGGCCGTTCATCGTCACGCCGGATACCGTTACTACGGGCGAGCCCGACTTCAACTCGGCGGCGGGCGATTGTGTGCTCGGAGAGTCGGACACGATCTGGTTCTCGTTCGTTGACGTAGACGATGACGATCTTTGGATACGCGACCTCAGCAGCAGTAACACACTCGGCACGGCGCAGGAGATCGACGCGGCCATCAGTACCAGCTATGGAACGAACCCGCTTGGACAGTGCATGGCCTACTACGACGACGCTGGCGTCGAGCGCATGACCATCGCCTACAAGGATTCGAGCAGCAAAGCCTATGCCATTGAAGTCGATGACGGCTCCGCCGGGTCGCCGGAGCAGATAGGCACAACGACCAACCACAGTATAGAGATATCAGCCTCGATTCCGCTGGCTGTTGAAGGCACAGGTACAAAGCTCCATGCTATCTATGTCGATAGCTCGTCGTGGGATATCTACCGTAACAGCAATGACGATTCGGCGGGTTGGGCTGCGTCAAGTACATCGCTTGAAACCGGCACCTACGGCATCCACCGGGTCAACGCGAACATCTACGCCCGCGATGGATACTGGCGGCTCGCCTACGCTTTCAGAGCGGACTCCGGGTCTACGGGTGAATACAACGAGGTCCAGCTATCCGCCTCTGGCTCGATTGACTATCAGACCGTAGCCGCTACCGCCATTGGTTCGGCGGTTCTCGCTACCGAGTCCACGCGCTACCGCACCCTTGCCGCTACCGCGCTGGGTGTTGCGGTGATGGCTCGATTCACTGAGGCGTACCGCGCTCTCGCGGCGACTGCGATAGGCGTTGCCGGTGTAGCCACTGTAGCTACGTGGTACAGGGCACTGGCCGCGACTGCGATTGGCGTGGCCGGTCTTGTGACCGCGCTCATGTACGAGCGCACACTGGCAGCGGTGGCCGTGGGGGTGGCGACCCTTGAAACCCTCATCGGTAAGCTCCTCGCCGCTACGGCTGTGGGGGTGGCTGATATTCCCAGTAAGCTCAAGACCTTCTATCGCACCATCGCGGCTACTGCGGTTGGGGTAGCGGTCATCGCTCGGGAACTGACGCTGTACCGCACGATGGAGGCCGTGGCCGTGGGAGTTGCTGCGATC
>JBDHDY010000605.1:0-3173 GCA_039591275.1 Gemmatimonadota bacterium
GGCGACGCCGGAAACCGGGCAAGATTAGCGAAAAGATGAAGAGTCGGCCTCGCAAGACACTCACCGTGGCGGTGAGTATCGGCGTTGCGGAAAGGCGGGCGCGATTCCCCACACCCGATGAGGTGATCAAGGCCGCCGACCAGGCTCTCTATCGCGCAAAAGAGGCGGGCCGGAATCGCGTCATGCGATAGCGCCCTGAAATCTGCTCACACTTCCGTCGGCCAGATCTGGCCGGCGTCACCTCACTATCTATTAAGGAATAAGCGCTCGAGGGAACGCTCGCCTCGCGTTGCTGAACGCCGTTACTGCTTCGCTACCTCACTCATCAGCGCGAGCATGTTTCCGTCCAGGTCTTTGAAGAAGGCCAACCAGAGGTCATGGTCCTCCATGGGCGCGACCAGCCGCGGTTCGCTCACGAACTCGACCCCGCTGCCTCGGAGCGTCTGGTGAGCGTCCTGGATGTCACCCACCTTGAAGTAGATGATCGAGCTCGGATGGTCGAACTCGGGCTTCTCGGGAACGCCCAGCATCAGTCGCACCCCGTCGCAGTCGAAGAACGCCATGTTGGGCACCTGAAAGAGAAACTGCATACCCAGTTTATCCCGGTAGAACTCGACGGCCGCATCGACGTCGTGCACGTTGACGGCGATCTGCCCGATCTGGCCGAGTCGCACGTCTGCCTGCGAAGCCGCCATGTTGACCTCCCTCGTTCTGGGTCCAATCCGGTTGACACACTTAGTTAGGCTAACTAACTTACCTCTCGTGCCGCTTCTTCATCTGCTCCGCAGCCTCCGGCGAACAGACGAGGCGACAGGCCTCTCCCCGGCACGGCTTTCAGCCCTGTCGGTCATCGTCTTTGGGGCCCCCCTCAGCCTGGCTGACCTGGCTGCCGCCGAGCAGGTGCGACCCCCCACCATGAGCAAGATCGTGGCTGCCCTTGAAGCCGAGGGCTTGGTCAAACGAAGCCCCAATCCAAACGACGGCCGGGCCATACGCCTGAGCGCCACGGCCAAAGGCGTACGCGTGCTCGAACGGGGGCGGCGCATGCGCGTGGAGTCGCTCGCGGCCAGGTTGCAGGAGTTGGACAGCGAGGAGATCACCGCGTTGAGTAACGCCGCCGGGACGATCGAGCGGTTGGCGAGGGAGAAGGACTTCTAGGGTTTCGGGTGTGGGGTGTAGTGGGCGACGCAAGCAGCCCTTTGTGACCGACATCCTTGACGGGCATGGGGAGGTTCGATAGCTTGCTGACCCCTGATGCTCACAATTGGGCCGAAGTTCGGGCCGCTAAACGCGTCAGGCGGCCGAACGTAATCCCCCCAGCTAATAGCTAACGGCTGGCAGGGCGGCCGGGCGTAGGGTTCGAAACGGGGGCTGGCAGGCAGTGCAGAACCGCGCAACGTCGTTGCTCATCGGTTTCGCATGGATAGCCGATTCGAGCGAGGCGTTTTTACATATTCGGGAGAAGTGATGAAGGCCACCTTGCGACATATCCACTCTGTTCCCCTTTCCATAGCACTCACCGTTGCGACACTGATCGTTGCCGCATCACCCGCCAGAGCCCAGATCGAGGAAACGGCGTCCCGCTGGTCGGCATCGTGGTCAGGGGGAGCATTCACATACGATCTGGCCGGGACGGGTACCACGGCGTTCGTGGCCTTCCGGGGGCGGTATGCCCTCACGCGCCACTTGCTCATCGAGCCTGGCTTCACCTTCACGGCGTACAAGCAGCAGCAGTTCGGCCCCACCACACCCCTCGGGATCCCTGAGGTGCAGTTGCAGCTGCAGTTCAGCGACCGGCGGGTGCGCCCCTACATTGGGGCGGGGGCCGGCATGGTGGCCGACCTGCGATCCGACCGGAGCGGATCGCCTCTCATCCGATCCACCCTCTCTGGCAGTGGCGGACTGCGCGTACGGGTTGCCGGACCGTGGTCCGTTGGCGGAGAGGTTCGCGTTCGCTCCATCGACCCCTGGGTGGGAAGCGCGGCGGAGTGGACGTTGGGGGTGACGAGGAGATTCTAACAAGGGAGAAGTGAGAAGGGAGAAGGTGATTTAGGGTGTAGGGTGTAGGGTGTAGGGTGTAGGATCAGGTATGACCGCCGGCAGCCATGGAGTAGCTCTTAGCTACTAGCCATCAGCTACCGGCGTCTTATTTTGGCAGGTCATGTTCTCCAGCATCGCGTCCCTGGAACTCACCACATGACCCCTCAGCGTGTCATCCGCAGTTACTTCGCCATTGCCGGCATGTACACAGTGTCGGCAGCGTTGATCTGGGGTGTGAACACGCTATTCCTCTTGGACGCCGGTCTCGACATTCTCGGCGTGTTCATCGCAAACGGCGCTTTCACGGCCGGGATGGTAGTGTTCGAGATCCCGACCGGTGTGCTTGCGGACACTCGTGGTCGCCGCGCGTCTTTCTTGTTGAGTGTAGGCATCCTCTGCGCCACTACCCTCGGCTACCTGAGCGTGGCGCGGTTCGGCGGCGGCCTGCTCGCCTTCGCGCTCGTCTCCGTCGTCATGGGTCTCGGGTTCACGTTTTACTCAGGCGCCGTCGAGGCGTGGCTGGTGGACGCGCTCAACAGCACCGGATACGACGGCCCCTTGGACCGCGTGTTCGCCCGGGGCTCGATGGTGACGGGAGCTGCCATGCTTGCTGGCACCGTTGGCGGGGGCCTGCTCGGCAACGTGGACCTCGCACTACCGTATCTCGTTCGCACCGGGATGTTGCTCACGGTGTTCGTCGTCGCATTCTTCACTATGCGTGATCTGGGGTTCACCCCGCGGGCGCTCAAGATCTCCGCCCTCCCCGCCGAGATGAGAACGGTGGCACTGGCAAGCGTCGCGTACGGCTGGCGCAAGGAGTCTGTGCGGCTCCTCATGCTGATCTCATTCTTCCAGGTTGGCTTCCTCACGTGGGGGTGGCACGCCTGGCAACCGTATTTTCTCGAGCTGCTCGGCCAGGACCTCGTGTGGGTGACCGGGGTCATCGCTGCACTCGTTTCCGTATCGACGATCATCGGCAATGCGCTGGTCGAGTGGTTGAGCAAGTTCTGCGGCAAACGCACTACCCTCTTGCTCTGGGTCGCCGGATTGCAGACCGTGGCAGCCGTTGGCGTCGGCCTCGCCGGTTCGTTCTGGCTTGCGGTCCCACTCTTCCTGCTAGTCACCTTCGCCAT
>JBDHDY010000606.1:0-3169 GCA_039591275.1 Gemmatimonadota bacterium
AATCTCAAAGAAGGCGAAAAGGAGGCTCCGAAACGAAGAGTTCTCAGATCCGACCTACTGGGCGGCGTTCGTGCTTTTCGGCGATCCGCGCTAGCAGCGCGGGCTCAGGGTGTCCGGTGTTGCTTCCCCAGGTCATTCGCGCCGCGCCGGTAGACAAATTGCCCACGTGGAAGAGAGGTCCGGCCCGCCACTGCCCGGCCATCCGTGCTTCGTGCGGTCTTTTTACGGACCGGAGATTTTGCCCCCTTGGCATTCGGATTTGTGTTTCATCTCCTCCCATTATATTCGTTTTTTATTCATCACTCCAACCGGAGAACGCTTAATCCCGCTATCTATAAGGGTTACAGGCGGGGATGAGCTTAACGTAAGAAGGGATTATCGGACGAATTCCTAGCTGTCCTCGCGCCCAGGTGGGTAGGGGCCGAGGCTCGGTTGCTCACCTAGCGCGGGCCAGATCGATCATTCGCGTCCACATAGGCCCCACCTAGAAGCACACCCTCACAACGAGCCCCCTGCGATCTGCGGTCACTAGTGGGTAGAATGAGATATCGATCCCATTCTGAGCGGTGGGGCTCGCGTACACGAGCTTCCATCCTTTACGCAGCGCATCGATACCGATGCCTATACCCAAACCTGCTCCAACGTAGATCGCACTCCCCGCAACCAGGACACCCGGTTCCACACCTTCGGAAACGCCACCAGCGATCCACGCGGCCGCGAATCCGGCGCCCACGAGACCACCTATCAACGCGCCGTTTTTGAGTGAGTCACCATACCTCACCTGTATCTCCCGCACCGAATCCTCGGTTAATACAATGGTTTGTTCATCTCTCCTCAGGTGGATCTCGGGGCCTGAGAACTCGACAACCTCGCCTCTGATCTGCCCGTTGCTCTCGTCGGTTACTTCCACGGTATCTCCCACGTTTACGTAACGAGGAAGCTCCGCGAATGACTCCGCTACTTCCTGGGGAACTCGGCCACCGCTTCCGGCAACGGCAGTCGGCGCCACCCCCAGAGTGCACAGGGTCACCAGACACCACAGCATTCGGTGAGACATGATTCCTCCTATGAAGGCCTTCTATGCCAATCCAAAAGGACGTTCAAGGACATCAACGTTGGCAAGCTGATAAGTCTCGGGATGTCTTCGCTTTCTCGAGTTCGTAGTGAGAAGTTGGCATTTTCCGTGAGCTAGTTGGCGCACCTTCCAGTGGCACAGTAGATCGCCAGCGTACCCAGGACGCCTCCCAGGATAACCACCGCCCACACCCATTTGGGCACTCCACCATCGGAATCGTCCGGTCGGGCACGGATCGACTCAACGTCATCAAAGGAAAGGGTCTTCGTTAGTTTCACCGCGTTCGGATTGTCGGGTCCAAGGGAAAAGCCCTCTTCGGTTACCGCATCGAGTCGCCCGGTGACCGTCTCTCCGTTTTTTACCACCACGAGAACCCTTGAGCCGATATCTATGCTCATGATCTTCGCTCGGATGTCGCCGGTGGAGCCGCTGTCGATTGCTTTTTCTTCGCCATCGGGCGGGTACCGGGAGAGTGTGCCATTGTTAGTTGGAAATTGAAACGGCTCCCAACCTCGTGGTTTGATGATGTTGAAGGACAACGTCAAGCCGCAAGAGAAAGGAGCCGAGATGGGAAGTCTGCTACGAACAGTCAAGAAATGCAAGAAGTCGCGTCGGTTGGGTAAGGTCGAGGTCGTGAAACGGGAGGAGTACGGGGGTCTCGAGGTGGACTCGAAGGTAGAGATGATCCGTGCGTTGGTGCCGCTGGGTCTGATGCACGTGCACGAGGTGCTGGACGACGAAGTGAAGGCCCTGGCGGGAGAGCGATACGCACGCAAGGACGATTTGGAGCGGGGTCGGCGTCACGGAACCAACCCAGGCACAGTGGGTTTCGCGGGCCAGCGGGTGCCGATCCGGGTTCCACGGGTTCGCAGCATGGAGGGAGGAGAGATCCCGCTTCGCTCGTACGAGGCGCTGAGTCATGGGGGCGAGAGGAATGACCTTCTGCTGAGACGAGTGCTCTGGGGAATCTCCTGCCGCAACTACGAGGCAGCGGCGGAGGCGATCCCGGGCGCCATCGGTCTATCGAGCTCGTCGGTGTCCAGAGGATTTGTGGAAGCGAGCGCCGGGAAGCTTCGTGAGATGCAGGAGCGGGATCTGTCCAGAGAAGACGTGGTGGTGATGTTCCTGGATGGGAAGACGTTCGCCGAGGCCACGATGGTTGTTGCCCTCGGCATCACGTTATCCGGGGAAAAACGCTTTCTAGGCTTCGTGGAAACGGACACGGAGAACGAGCGGGTGCTGACGCCGTTCCTGCGCTCGTTGCTCGAGCGAGGACTGGATATCTCCCAAGGCCTGCTGGTGGTGGTTGACGGCAGCAAGGGGCTTCGAGCGGCGGTGAACAAAGCGTTTCGCAAGCGGGTCGTGGTGCACCGCTGTCAATGGCAATGGCACAAACGCGAGAACATCGTGAGCTACCTGTCCAAGAGCGAGCAGGTGTCGTGGCGGCAGCGATTGCAGCGAGCTTACAACCGCCCAGAGTACAAGGAGGCGTTTGCCGCCATCCAGAAAATCCATTCTGAGCTCGAAGAGCGGAACCAGTCAGCCGCAGCCAGTCTCGAGGAGGGTCTGGAGGAGACCCTCACGTTGCATCGACTCGGCGTGTACGGGGTGCTGGGTCGCTCGCTGAAAACGACGAACTGCCTCGAGTCCGTCAATGCGCTCGTCGAGGAACGCTGCGCGAAGGTCGACCACTGGAAGCACTCGAGCCAACGTCAGCGCTGGCTCGCGACCGCGCTCGCGGACATCGAGCCGCGTCTCAGGAAGGTGATGGGCTACCGCCACCTTCCAAAGCTCCGCGAAGCACTCAAGCGCGAACTGAAGATCGAGGCGAGGACACCGACTACCTCGAAGAGGAAAGTTGCGTGAACAATCGGGAGCCGTGGAGAGTTTCAACTAAAAAAGGGCTTGACTCGATTGGGGCGGTAGGAATGAAGTCAGAGCGGACAACGACTGCTCAGTTTCCCTACGTCAGATGCCTAGATAAAAGGCATATGGAGAAGATCTGCCTCTTGACAAACGGGGGCCTGATATATGAAGTCCCGGTAAGTGGAGCGGACGGTTCGGCTGTAGCCCTCGACGCCTAAGGCGACGTCA
>JBDHDY010000607.1:0-2440 GCA_039591275.1 Gemmatimonadota bacterium
CAGGGCAAACACCCAGGTGTCCCCGCCGCCGTCACACACGTCGGCATCCGGGATAAAAGTGCTGAAAAACACGATCCCGCCGACCACCAGCGGCTGGGTGATCACCCGCTCGGAACCCACAATCGCCGGACCGCTATAGGCGGCCTGACCGTTGTACAGCTCCATTTTCCAGGAAGCCGCCGTCGTGTTGGTGCCGTCGATGACGCGCACCATCTCGCTTTCACCCCCCACATCGATGGATGCAAACAAAGGCCGCAGGGTGACCAGCTCATCGGTCTCATAAGCCGGGGTTCGCGGAGTGGTGCCGTCTTTCAGGCCGAAGAAATACTGCAACTCGCCGTTCATCTTGTCGCTGGTTTCTTCAAAGCGCCCGGAGCCGAAATACAGCCAGATGTCTCCGGGGGTTTTGCCGTAGGCATAAGAAGCCCTGCCGCGAATGGGATTGATATTGGGTGAATTGTTGTTGTAGGTAAACAGCGTTGAGACCTGCGGGGTCTGGTTTTTGCCGATATCGGTGACCCGGTACATGTTGCCGTACAGGTCGCCGACATAGATGCGATCGGAGATATAATCGCCTTCCATATCCACCATCAGCACCGCGCCCAGGGCGTTGTCGGCCAGGCCGCCGTACAGGGTGCCGTCGACCTCGGCCTCACCGCCGGCATTGCCTAATATAAATTCGCTGTGTTGAAAAGTGCCGGACACATTTTCCAGGGTGAGGGTGCCGGTGTCGCCGCTGGGGGCAACGGCCACGACAGTGGCGGTGGCACCGGAGGAACTGCCGGTGATCGTTTCACCCACCGAAAACGGGTCCTCCTCGTCGCCATAGTCGAGCTTGTTGCCGTCGGCGATCTTGATGCGGTTTACGGGAGAGCCGCCGGGATCTTTCCACAGGGGACCGGCGTCTTCCACCGTCAGCCCGTACAGGTAAGCCTCTTTGGTCTTCTGCGCGATGGCCGTAGAAGCATAGCCGGAGCCGAAGAACACCCCCCAGGTGGGATCGTTGGCCGCATCGCACCACCAGCACCAGGCGGGCATCGCCGCATCGGTGGTGACCAGATCGATGGCCGGATCCGCCCAGGTCTGTCCCAGCCGGTCGCCGTCGGTAAACTCCCACAAAAAGGTGGCCGGATCGGCATTGCCGGTGTCAAAATCCTCGCCGGAGGTGATATCCAGGGCAACATAGGCTTCCCCGCCCTTGCGCTCGCCCACCACCAGCACCGTGCGCCACTCCTTTTCGCTGGTGCCGAAAAAGTCGGCGTACACGTCGCCCACAATCGGCGAGCCGTCAACGAAAGTCTGGTGGCAGTAGCCCAGGGAGCAGCGGTCAAACAGGGGATCGCTGGTGGCCTTTTTTAATTTCTCGTGCATGCTGGGGGGCACAAACGCCCACATCTCCACACCGTCTTCCAGGCGAAAGGCATGCAGGGAGCCGTCGTTGGCGCCGACGTAAATCATGGAATCGCGCACGGTTTGACTGGCAAACCGGGCATAGTCGTCAAAGGGGTAAAAGAACGGCGGATAGCCCACCACCACCGGCACGGAGTTGATGATGTCCCCGATGGGTTTGACGGATTCAAAACAGGCGAAATTGTCGCCGTCCAGCGTGGCCGCCGTATAGGGGACCACGGTGGTGCTGCCAGCGCCGCCCAGGTCTACGGGCTGGGGCGAACCCACAAAATCCGCCTGATGATCGGTGTTGACGATGCCTTTGACCTGTTCGCCGGAGGTAAACACGCCGGCGATATCATTCAGGACCAGGGTGGCGGTATCCGCGCCGGTGAACACGGCCGCATCCACGGTGGCCTCGGCGTTGGAAGACTGACCCCTGATCCTTTCTCCAACGCTGAAATGCTTGGAAGGATCAGCTTGCGGATAGTTTTTCACATTGACTTTCCAGAGCACGCCGTCGGGATCTGTTGTCCACAGGCTGCGGGTGGCGGGCATTTCCTCACTGGCGGTCCACAGGACATCGGTCCAACTGCCGTCGGCACCCATGAGGGTCGTCGTCAGGTCGCCCAGCCAGTGGGATGCGTCGAATTTGGCGATCACCACCGAATCACCCAGCTCCACCGATGTGGTGGGTGCCGGGGCCGAGCCGTAAAAAATAGACCCTTTGATGCTTTCGGTAATCTCGGAGAGGGCATTGAAAAGTTCATCCCGGCTGTAGGCAAAATAGGGCTGGGCCACCGGCGGGTCGCCGGTCTCCTCATGCAGGGCAAACAAGCCGTCTTCCGGGTCCGCCTTGCCCCTTGCATTGGCCACCTCGGCGAACTTATACAACTGTGCGGCTGATGAAACGGGCAAATCAAATCCAATGCCGATGCCGCTGACCCCGGCATCCAGCAGGGCGGTGGTGTTGGTGCCGACATTCTCCACCGAGGAGCCGGTGTTGCCCTGACCGTCGGTAATATTGATCAAGAACCGCGGCTGGCAGTCC
>JBDHDY010000608.1:0-2432 GCA_039591275.1 Gemmatimonadota bacterium
GGGGTCATCGACCCACCTCCCTCAGCAGCTAGACGCGAGGCTGCGCCGCATTAGCCGGCCTCCTGCTTTTTCTCTTCGCTCCCTAACAACGAACTCCGCCTGCGGCGACGGCTCGGAAGCTTCGGTTGCCAAGGCAATCAACCGTGAGGATCGGCAGACAAGTCCACTGCCCAGCACCGAACCGAGGACGACAGAGATGAAACGCAGCTCCCCTCTTTTTGTGTTTGCACTGCTATTCACTGCCCACACCGCTCTCGCGCAGAGCACGCCGATAGACTTTCGCGACGAGTTCGTGGATCACTTCGACCGCTCGACTCGCAAGCTCGTCGCGCTTTCCAGAGAAATCCCTGCGGCCCTCTACACTTGGAGCCCTGGCGAGGGGGTCATGTCAATCGGTAGGGTTTACGCGCACATCGCTCGCTACAACTACCTGTACCTCGAGGAGTCGCTGGGCATAGACGCACCGCCAGGAGTCGATTGGCCGAACTTCGAGACCATTACAGACAAAGCGGCGGTAATCGAGTTGCTGGGACAGTCGATCGAGCACGTCCGGATGTCGGTGAACGACATGACCGAGGCGGATGTCACCCGGTCGTCCATGTTGTACGGTCGAAGCGTCGGCGGGTGGGCCGTTCTGTTTCAGTTGCTGGCGCACATGAACGAGCATCTTGGCCAGTCAATAGCATATGCGCGCATGAACGACATCGTACCGCCCTGGTCCAGGTAGAGCGTGTCACGACTGTAGGGCGGGAACCAACCCATAGAGGGAACTCACCCCTCAACGTCACTCGGCAAAATCGTTCTCAACTCCCCAAAAGGAGATGCAATGCGCACTGCTTCAATGCTCCTCGCCCTTGTGTTATTAGCAGTTGGTCCCGCCTTCGCGCAGGACCCCGTCGAAGTCGATTCGGACCACTACAGACTCGTGTTCGAGAACGACGACGTGCGGGTGCTCCGCATCAGCTACGGACCGCACGAGAAGTCCGTGATGCACTACCACCCTGCGGGCGTGGTGGTCTTCCTGACGAACGGGAAAACTCGGTTCACGTTACTTGATGGTCAGACCGTCGAGATCGAGGGCAATGCCCATGAGGCAATTTGGACGGAAGCCGGTCCACACTTGCCACAGAATATTGGGGACCAGCCCTTGGAAGTCATTCTGGTCGAGGTGAAGGCCTCGTCCGGTAGCAACTAGCGTCGCTGACTACGCACAGATACAGCTGCCGGGTTCGCTCGCTGCCATGCAAATGGTTGGCAACCGGCTGAAGCCGCTGCCCAGATGAGCCCTTCGAGACGGAGCCTATCGGCTCCTCCTCAGGCAAGGCGCTTCGCAGAATCGCGTCTCGAAGGGCGACGAGTTCACTCGTTCGCAAACTCAAGGAGAACGTACGATGGCACACAAGGGCAAGATTCAACTGACATTGGTCTTCGTGGCCCCGCCGGATCAGGTAGAGGAGGGCGACCGCATCTTTCGGAGCCACGGTCCATGGATGCAGAGTACGCATCACCGTGAGGGTAACAAGGCCCTTCTGAGCTACAACGTGTCCAAGGCACCGGAGCTTTCGAACCCGATGGATCCCAACTCTGCCCCCACTGGAAACACCTGCTTCATCCTGAGCGAGATCTACGAGACGGAAGCTGGTGTGTCCGATCACATGCAGCAGGCCGAGGCGAGCTGGCAGGACTTCCCAGCCGTGGGCGAGTGGATGGAGAAATGCACAGTCAGCGGGGCGGCGGCGGCTCCGATCGTCAACTCGCTCTGGTGAACTCCTGAATCACGCCAACGGTGTGGCAGCACACAAACCATTGTGACTGAGGGGCTTGGAGAATCCAGTCCGGACGTCAGATGTGAGGGAAGGGCCGCCAAACGCCGCGGACATCCGCCCGCCGGCCTGTTCCCCACCCTCACTTGACTCTCACTTGACCGCCGTTCGGTAGAATGGAATCCCCGGAAGGCCCGCTCGAGCGAAGTAACGCCAGGGTCAAGTCCATCCCGGCAGTCCGGCTTGCATCACGAACGGGAGCACGACCATGATCTTCGCGGCGACGCTCGTTCTGCTCGTTCTTTTTCTGTACGCGCGCTGGCAACTGCGGGATTACCGCTTGCGTGGTGACACCACCCGTCTGCCCTACTTCCTGGCGAAGGAAACGCACAAGCTTTTGGTGGTGCTGTTCCCCATCAGTGTCGCCTTCTGCCTCGTCTCTACGGCCCTGGCGATGGGGAACACGTCGGACGCGACGATCGAGCAGCTCCTGCGCCTCGAGCAGACTGTCGAGTTCATCCGACGGTGGCTGAATCCCTTGAAGCTCTCCCCGCTCGCGGCGCTTGGCATCCTCCTCGCGTTGTACGGCATGACATTGGCAACGCACCCGATAGGGGCTCGTGTGCCGAAGCGGTTCGGGCAATACCGTAAGGGAGTGTCCACGGTGCT
>JBDHDY010000609.1:0-2429 GCA_039591275.1 Gemmatimonadota bacterium
CGGCCCCGGTTGTTGTTGCTACTTGGTTCCGTTGGCCTCGTGTTGTTGATCGCGTGCGCCAACATCGCCAACCTGCTGCTGGTGCGGGCGTCGGAGCGGCGCAGGGAACTGGGTGTGCGGCAGGCCCTTGGAGCGGGGCGCGGCAGACTGGTCACTCAGCTCCTCACCGAGAGCACGGTCCTCTCCCTGGCTGGCGGTGCAGCGGGCTGTCTCCTCGCCGTGGCCGCAGTGGGACCGTTCGCGGCCGCAATCCCGGGCGGACTGCCACGAGCTGGGGAAGTCGGGATCGACCTGCGGTCCCTTGCGTTTGCCGGAACGCTGGCGGTATCCACCGGACTCCTGATCGGAATACTACCGGCGCTTCGCTCTGCGCGAACACCTATCGCCGACGTGTTACAGGAGGGCAGTCGCGGGTCTGTGGGGGGAAAGCGTCGCAGTCGCACACAAGCTGCCCTGGCCGTATCGGAGGTGGCCCTCGCATTCTTGCTGCTCACCGGTGCCGGACTGTTCATCAAGAGTTTTGTCCGTCTCACCACGGTCGATCCCGGCTTCGTCACCAAGGACGTCCTTACGATGGGCGTCGTTCTTCCCAACGAGTATCGCGGCTCGGGAGACGCCGTGCGCAGGTTTTTTGCGGAGCTTACGCAACGGCTCGAGGCTGTTCCCGGAGTGCAGATGGTTGCGGGAGCCAGCCAGCCGCCCCTCGTGGGGGGGTGGTCGGCTCCGCCGACGTCTGTCGAGACCGCTTCGGGGATCGTAGCGGACGCGATCCACTCGAGTTCGGTGACGCCTTCTTATTTCGATGTCATGGGCATACCGCTCATCGCAGGACGCGCATTGGCGTCGAGCGACCGTGAGGGCACGATCCCGGTTGTAGTGGTCAACCAGGCGATGGTGCGGAGGTACTGGCCCAACGAAGATCCCATCGGCCGCAGAGTGCGCCTCGATTATCCTGACGACCCCGGTTGGTACATGGTGGTGGGCGTGGTCGGTGATATCAGATATCGGCTCCAAAATGCGCCGTTCCCCGAGTTCTATCTCCCGCAGGCGCAATGGCCGGAGTGGTATCAGACCATGTTGCTCAAGACCGCTGCCGATCCGACAAGCGTCGCTGCTGCAGCACGCGAGGCGTTGTGGGCCGTGGATCCGAACGTGCCCGCACGGGTCAATGTGCTCGACGCTCAGATTAGTGGTTCCCGGTCAGTCGCCGCGCCGCGGTTTTCAGCGCTATTGCTGGTTTGCCTCGCTGGGGTCGCTGCACTATTGGCCGTCATCGGAGTGTACGCCGTGCTCGCGTATACCGTGGCACAGCGCGTTCATGAGATCGGGATTCGTGTGGCGCTCGGAGCAGGAAGGCGAATTCTCCTTCGAGGTGTGCTGCGGCGGGGAGCGCAGCTTGCTGCAACAGGACTTGTGATCGGATTCGCCGTTTCGCTCGTGGCCGCACGTGTATTGGATAGTCTGTTGTTCGAGGTCAGCTCGACGGATCCGCAAACACTGGTGGCTGTTGGGGTACTGGTTACCGTCGCGGCGCTCGCCGCAAGCTTGATCCCGGCACTGCGAGCGACGAGAATAGATCCGGTGGAGGTGTTGCGGGGAGAGTAACGGGGAAGTTCCCGATATAAAGAGCACCGTATTGAAAGCGAAGCGCCCAGCCCAAGGCTGGGCGCTTTTACGTCTCGCGTCACAGAATGGCACGGTCGATGCGCACATACTTTCACCGACGGGGCAATTGGGGCTATGTTGGCCAAAGCTCTATGGCACGGGAAGCAAGTACCCCGGTAGATTGCGGGGACGCCGGCGGACGCAAGGAGAAGGAGCTCTCATGAAAGGTGAGGACAGCACCGCCTGGCTTCAGGGATTCATCGAGATCCGGGGTGAACAAAAGCGGTTCCGCGAGCTGTCGGAGGAGGACATCGCCTGGCTCGCCGAGCTCTACAGGAGGGCTAAAAAGTATAAGAATGAGGGGATGGGCGAAAAAGCAGCCCTCGAGGCAGCCAGGAAGGAATTGGAGGGCGAAGAGAGCGGGTAGGTAGACAAGGGGACGTGATCTTTTTCAATTACGGATAGCAAGCACCACCAGAACACCTCACTATGATCGACCTTTCCATATATAGGGTTCTCGTCGTTGACGATGAGCCCGACACCCTCGAATTCATCAGTACCGTACTGCGAGACAGCGGCGCCACCGTGTTTGAAGCCCGTGATGGTGACGAGGCGCTGGAAGTCGCACGTACACAGAGGCCCGACCTCATGACACTGGACCTCTCCATGCCCGGCAAGGATGGAAGTGAGGTCTTTGAAGAGATGCGCAGCGAACCGGAGCTCTCGGCCATCCCCGTGTGCATCATCTCCGGCAGGCCGGAGTTGCGACGGTTGATTTACCAGCGTAGCGTGCCGCCGCCGGACGGCTACTTGGACAAGCCGGT
>JBDHDY010000610.1:0-2426 GCA_039591275.1 Gemmatimonadota bacterium
CCCGCGTCGACGCTTGTCGTGAGGCCACTCCATTGCACCTCGACGTTGGCGTTGTCGATCGGGCTGCCACTCTCGTCGGCGATGCTAATCACGGCTCTCCCACTGTTCCGCTTCCCCTGTGTCCGTAGTTGCAGCGCGATGCCGCTCACGTGGATTTGCGGCTGGGGAATTGGATCGGTGGTGACAGATAGGACCGCACTCAACAGTGACTCGTTCCCCGCTGCGTCAACGGCCGAGACCTGAAAATCGTAGGGCGTCTCAGGCGTCAAGCCGACGGCGGTATGGTTGGTACTCGACTCACTGGAAACCGGGACGCCATCGCGGTAGATGTTGTAATGGGTCACGCCGACGTTATCGGTCGAGGCGTCCCACACGAGATCGACGGTTGTACTGGTCTTACCCGGGGACGTGAGGTTCTGAGGCTGGCTTGGAGCAATGGTGTCGGGTGCCGCCACGGTTGTGAACCCGAAGGTGGCGGAAAAGTCTCCCGCACCGAGGCTATTGTTGCCGCGCACGTGCCAGTAGTAAGCGGTCTCGTTGAGCAGTGTGCCTGGAGGCAGTGTAATGGTGTCCAACGCCGTGTTGGTTGAAAAGACAACGGAAGCAAATGCGGTATCCGTTGCGACCTCGACGTCGAAGTCGTCGGCCGTGCCGGCCCATTCTAGCGTTGGTTCTAGCGGCACGTCGACCGTACCGTCGGCCGGCAACTGGAGGGTCGGCGGGTCCGGCGGTGCGGTGACGGCCACGGTTGTGAAGCTCCACACAGCGGAAAAATCACTCGTGCCGTTGGCATTCGACGCATTGGCGCGCCAGTAGTAGGTCGTCAGATGATCCAACGCTCCTACGGCCACCGTGTACTGTGTCGTCGAGACGAAGGCGGCATCGACGATATTGCCGAACGCCGTATCGGTTGCGACCTCGACCGTGAAGTTGTCGCCTTCTCCCGTCCACGTGAGGTTCGGCGTGAGACCGACATCTACAGTCCCGTCCAACGGTGAAGCCAAGACCGGCGGGTCGGGCGGCGGACCGGTACCGGAGCCGAATTCAAACGCTCCCATGTCGGGGGCTGTACCGGAATATTCAGTGGGTAGAAGATCCAGAACCGTAATTCCCTGCCACACGTAGAGCGCCGTACCGGCGTCGATGGCTGGACTCCCTGCCGGCAACTCGAGATCTGCCGTGAGAAGGGGATCTGCGAAGACACTGCTGGGGACGTCGACGTTCGAGCCGCTATTGTCGGTGCCGTTGTTGAAAAACAGATTGTAGGCCAACTCGGAACCTGCGTCGACATTCTTGACCGCGATCACCGAGTGGTCAACGAAGATGTTGTTGAGCACGACCGTGCTATCACCGCCGGTGATGCCGTGACTGTTGTTCTTAAAGGTGTTGTTAAAGACGTGGATGCGCTCGGGTAAGCTCGCGGCCCGAAAGTCCTCGTTCGTGACCGATCCATCCATCATGCCAATGCCGACATCGATGTTGTCGTAGATATTGTTGTAGCTGATCTCGATAAAGCGGTCGGTGGGAACGTCGTAGTGAATGAGCTGAACCCCATCTTCCCCATTACCGTGGATCTGATTTCGAGTGATGATGATATTCAATGTCGGCCCATTGTAGCTCTGCATGCGGATCTCAATGCCGTCATCATTGTTGTTGCGGATGATGTTGTCCGCCATGACGAGGTCGACGTCGTTGTCAAGATCGAGGCCGTCATCGCTGTTGAGCTCGAAGGTGGAGAACTGCACCAAGCCACCGCTGCCGTCTTCGTAGTCGACGCCGTCGCTGGTATCCCACACTCGGCAGTTGAGCAGGTTGAAGTGGGCGCGCGGCGTGATGCCGTCGTCGGCGTTTTGTATGGTCACACCTTGGATGGTCGCCCCCGCTTCGGCGCCACTCGGGATCTCGATCACGAAAGCTGCGCCACCGCCGTCGAGGATAGTGCTGGTGATAAAACTGGTGTCACCGGTGGTGAGGAACTGGGATGCCAAAGTGATGGCTTTAGTGATGGTGATTTGCCCAGTGTAGGTTCCCGGGTCCAATATGATGGTGTCACCGGAGCTCGCGGCGTCGTGGGCAGCCTGAATAGTCGAGAAGTCTCCCGGAACGGTGACGGTTGCGAATTGGGGAGATTGAATGAGGGCTGCCGCGTCCGGTTGGACGGTGTCCTGACAGGCAGCGAGAACGAGGGTGGCGAAGACAAACAGGGGGGTGCCTTTCATGGCGTTGAACCTCCGGCTCGGGCCTACCTACTCCGTCAGCGCCTCAGCAGTCTCGTCGTCTGGCGGGTCTCCAGTGGGGCGTGCGCCAGGCGGCGGGGCCACAGGGGCCGCCGATGACCCTATGATGAAGGGTGGTGCGAGGGCTTGCAAGCGTCATGCCGGTCGGCTGCGGGCCGATCCGCTCTATGATCCTTCCGCTCAAACCCC
>JBDHDY010000611.1:0-2699 GCA_039591275.1 Gemmatimonadota bacterium
GCTCCGAACGTTCGAGAGCGGCTGGTCCATGCGTCGGCCGCAATGAGACTCCAGATGACGTGGAATGCCGGGAACGCGGCGACCGTGTGTGACATCGAGCGCTCGAACATCAGAGCGTGGCCGAAGATCGTGTGGGGCTCGAAAGGGCGTGGTGGTGCAATTATGGGAACGGTCAGATAGATCAACGTGACGACACCTGTCGCGATCAAACCAGTGACAGCCAACTGTCGCAGCGCCCGTTGCGTGCTCAGCAGCAACGGAGTCGCCAACACGAGCAGGTACACGCTTCCGTACACAGCCTCGGTCCACTCGATCACCGGCCAGTTGTGCTCAAACGGGAGATGGGCGATCACGGCGTCGGCGGGAATACCGAGACGGTACACAGCCTCGAACGCCGCCGACCACGGGATGAACACGAGGAGATAGACCGCGGCGCGGTCCCACATCGTGGGCGAAGTCATGCTGTCCGGTGGGAGGGACACGAGCGGTTTGTGGATGAGAGTATCACCGAACCGCCGTCTGAGATCGTGCCGCTCGTATCCGAAGACGAGCGCGGCCACCGCACAGGCGACGAGCGGGCAGATCAGCCACAAGCCACTCGGGGATCGGAAATACGTCGCCGTGCCGATGCACAGCATCACGAACCCGACGTAGATCGGGTGGGCGATGTAACGGTAGATACCCCGGGCCACGTAGATGGGCGGCGGATACGGGTTCATCGGGAGCCCATGACCGTAGACGACGAGCCCGCTGGTACCGGCCAACAGCAATGCGAGGCCGATGCCGCCCACGATCAACCCTCCCCAGGCGTACGGCAGCACCGGGAGGGACACCATCCGCGTGGTCGCCGCGGCCCACCACACGAGGAGCGCCGGTATGCCCACGGCGAACAACACACCGTACAGAAGCTTGCCGAGGTCGGCTCGCATCAGCGCCATTTGACGACCTCGTGAATCGCCCACCCGGAACTAGCGCGCCCGCACGCCTCTAGTGTGCCCCGTGCAACCCATTTGCTCTCCCGCGCGCCCAAGAGGCTCCGTGGAAGGAGCAGGCCCGCTCCCGGAAGTGAGGGAAGCGCGGTCTCTACAAGCGGCCCGTCACGCAACATCGCTCCATCATGAAGCTCAAGCGACCAGTCGCCAGAGTGGTTTGCGATGCGGTCACGCCTGATCATCGTGCCGTCGAGCTCGACCCCATTGTGAAAGACCCATTTGCGGGGAGCCGAGCCCAGCCACTCGATCCAGATGATGGTGTCCTCGGGTGAGAGAAACCGTCCCCACACGAGCTCGTCAAATGGCAGGTGCCGCATCTTCAGCGACACTTCGAGGTGTTCGACGTATCCGAGACCACACAGCGGCGCGACGTTCGGCAATCTTATTCGGGCGTGAGCGCTCGGCACGTGACAGTGCCACGAGATGGTTCCCTGCGGTGATTCGAACAGTGTTCGATGATGAGATGAGGCGGACGCGTCCCACCCGCCGCGCACGCCAAACAGCGGGCACGTCCAGCGAAGCTCGCCATCTGCGATCTCGGGTTCCGCACAACGCCGGAAACTGAGTCGTTGTCGGGGGCCTTCGCGAGCTGGCTTGAAGATGTACGCGACATACGGGACCGTCACGATTCCGAGCTTGAGCCGCGCCCAGTAGCCGATGAACGCGTCGCCCGCTTCGGTGACGCAGTCGCAGTACCACTTAGAGAGGTGCAACATCACCTGATCTATCCATCCAGAGCAAGCCGACTGAGTTGCTCATCGATGAGGATCACGTACCCGCCGACAGAGTCTATTGTAAACGCAGCGCGTCAAGCCGCCGTCAAGGGGTGGGAAATCGGTTGGGCGTAGGCGTCGCTCTGAGTGCGGGGCAAACAAGCAGAGGCCGGCCATAGTGGGCCGGCCCCGCGCCTGACTCCCGCAGGAGGGAAGCAAGAGGCGAGAGGGCCGGCCTGACGGCGCCTCTCACCTTCCTGGACATGTTACCGCACAGTGAATTGGATGGTCTCGATCACGTTCCCCTGGGCATCCTGTACTTCGACCCGCCACTGTCCCGTCCACTCCGGAACGATGGCTTTGCTGCTCCAGACACGCCACGAAGATCCCCCAACCCGAAGTTCGACATCCGCCCGCTCCTCTTCGCCGTGGTACCACACGTGGTGGACCGTGGTCTCCCCTTCTGAGCCTACCACCCGTGTAAAGCAGAAGACCCGCCCCACGTCCGCGCCGAACGAGGTGTTGGTCCCCTGAGGCTCGCGATCGATCACATCGAGCGCGATGGCGGATTCGTCAACTGATAGTTGCTGCGCCTGGGCCGGGGCTGGTATGGCAAGGCAGAGCATTAGTGTCGGAATCCAGAACAGTGCCGATCTCATAGCTAACCCCCTGTGAAGTGAGAACGGTGCCAGGGAGGGTACTAGGACAGGGCCGTAGGACAGGGCCGGAGGAAAAGTGATGCGGCGCACACTTCGCCCCCCCCGCCTGTTTACAAGACGATTTGCGTGCCTGCCCATCCCTCCTCTTGGGCCTGACTACCCGACGAGATCGATTCTCAATTTCATCGAAAACACGACTAGCGTATTATCGTATATTCGTGTACGTTGAGTGTCATGGAGACGTACTGACATCGGGGCGTACCCATGGCTCGACTAGAGACCGGTTCAACAACGCAAGGATCATCCGTCGACACTCCCTACGGAGACGTCGATAG
>JBDHDY010000612.1:0-2418 GCA_039591275.1 Gemmatimonadota bacterium
TCCCAGGCGGCGCCCGTTACAGCCTGCCGTACAGAGGCGTTGGTCTTGCTGGTTACCACAAGGGGGCGGTTGGGCGGGACAGAAGGACGTCGTGCGGCGTGTGCTGTATCGGTGTTCAGCAGAGGGAGCGCTAGGCTGCCGCTCAGTACAGTAGAGATAAAGGCTCTGCGGTTGGGATCCTCGTGAGCCATGTGAGTACTCCCGTATGATTTGAGATTGCGGCCGCGGATGTCACAGAAGCGCGCTGATTAGCGCTGATGTCCAATTCCGTGGGGGCGGGTTAGGCCGTTGGCGTTTCGATCCGCATTGCTCCCTGCGGAGGGCTTCCCCCCACGGGGGCGCCCGAGTGTATTCATCGTGTCAGCGTCGATCCGTGCATTTCAGCGTCATCTGTGGCACCTAATCTGCAATCTACATTCTGCAATCGCCAATCACCGTTCCCCCACCAACCGCACAACCCTCCCCCGAATGTCCTCGACGATCGGCTGCAGCTCCGGATCGGCTTCCGCCCACAGGTCCACGAACCTGCTGTAATATTCGGCCGCTTTCTCGCGGTCTCCACGCTCTTCGTACAACTCGCCCAACCGCCGCAGCGCGGCAGGGAGATACCAGAAATCCTGGAAGATCTGAAAAATAACGTGTGTCTCCAGGTACAGTTCGTAGTACGCTACGGCGGAGTCCGCATTACCCGACTCGTCGTACGCTTCGGCGAGGAGCCAGGCTAAACCTCGATCGTTGAAGCGTCCGGTGTTCACGTCCCGCGCGGTGCGAAGCAGTGAAACCGCCTCATCCGCTCGGTCGGCTGCGAGAGCGATTTCGGCGTCGGACCGCATGAGGGCCACCCGCCGGTTTTCGCGCTGTTCGTCGGACAGCCTGCCGCGATAATCGTCTAGCAGATCTTGCGCGCGTCTGGTCTCGCCGAGACGTGCGAGTGCGCGCACCACAGACTCCCACCGGTCGCCCCGCAGGGGATTATCGGTTGTCTCCAACCATCGGTTCCAGATTGCGAGATATTCGCTCGGAGATGGTGGGTCGAGGTCATACCAGATGGCGAAATCGGCGGATTCAAGCTCCTCAATCACCGCTCGGAGTTCGTGCGAGAACAGCTCGCGACGCTCCGCGTCCACGAACCGCCGCTGCCGATTCCATCGCCCTCCCTCATCCATCTTACCCCGCACGGCCGCGAGCACTGCTCGGTAGTTGTACCCTTGGGACTCCTCGTCCGCGGCGGACCCGTAGGCCTCGAGGTGATCATCGATTGCGGCGGCCGCGCTTTCGTAGTCGCCGGAGGCCGTCGCCAGCGCCGCCCTCGTGGTGTATCTGTCGGCGTGATCGGGGAACTTCGCTTCGAACAGCTCGAGCGTCGTGTCGGCAGCGGCGAGATCTCCGAGTCCGGCCTGTGCCCCGATGAGATTCGTGTACGAGATCGCCGGCGCCACACCTCGCACGATGCCCTCGCGGTACCATCGCGCAGCCTCCCGCGTGTTGCCGAGCCCTACGTAGGACACGCCGATATTGTTGAGCGCCGTGCCGTCGCGCGGGTATTTGTCGAGAATCGTGAGGTATGCCGTCACTGCTTTCTCGTTGTCTTGCTCAACGTATACAGCGTGCAGTGCCTCTACGTGATATCGCTCGCGCTCGGCCAGGCGCTCCCGCAAAGCGTACGCCCGGCGCAGTGCGTCGCGGCCTTCGTCACCCTGCCCCCGCCCCGGCCGCGCCATGAAGGCCCCCAAGCGGCGCCACGCCATCGCGAAGCTGCTGTCGATGGCGACAGCCTGCTGGAGCAGCGCGATGGCTCGATCCAGGTTGCCCCGCTCACTCTCACGGGTCGACTGGGCGTAAAGCTGAAGGGCTTCGAGGGACGACGTCGTGAAGCGCTCGAGCGGAGGATCCGCGCGCAACGATGAGTACGACTCGCCGATTCGCTCCCGGAAAGCCGTCGACATCCGGTCCACGGCGCCCATGATGTCGGCCGATGTATTGGCCTGCTCGCTCACCGACATGAACTCCTCGCCGGTCTCGGCGCTTACGAGCCGGGCGGCTAGCAGATAACTCTCGCCGAGGGAACGGATGTCGCCCGCGAGATAGGCCTTGATGCCCTCACGGATGGCAATCTCGGACACGACATCGGGAGTGAGCGGCGTGTCTTCCGGCCGTTCCATGCGTGCTAGAATATTGGCGACCTGGCCGGTCGAGAGCAGGGTGATCGCCGGCGACTCGTTGAGGTCTATTCGGAAAAGCTCGGCAACGGTCTCGCCCAAGGTCGAGTCGGACGTGGCGTTCTCGAAGTCCGCGAGCACCAACCGCGCCTGCTCGTCCAACACCCCGGAAGCCACGAGCGTGCCCACCGGCCCGATGCCGAGCAGGCGCATCGCCATGAACCCGCCGGCCACTACGGCGAGACCAACAAAAGCCAAC
>JBDHDY010000613.1:0-5938 GCA_039591275.1 Gemmatimonadota bacterium
AGGCCCAAAGTCATTCGATCGACGCCGTCCGGGAACTGCAGGGGAAGTACGCCCATCCCGATCAGGTTGCTTCGATGGATTCGCTCGTATCCCTGTGCGATCACCGCCTTCACGCCCTGTAGCGCCGTTCCCTTGGCCGCCCAGTCCCGCGAGCTTCCTGTTCCGTACTCGACTCCGGCGAGAACGATCAGCGGAGTGCTCTCACTTTGGTACCGCATTGCGGCGTCATAAATGCTGGTTACGTCACCGGAGGGAATGTGCTCGGTCCAGTTTCCCTCCCGACCCTCGACCAACTGATTCTTGATCCGGATGTTGCCGAACGTTCCCCGCATCATCACCTCATGGTGGCCGCGCCGAGAGCCGAACGTATTGAACTCGACAGGCTCGACGTCTCGCTCGATGAGCCAGCGGCCGGCCGGTCCGTCCTTGGGGATCGCTCCGGCCGGGGAGATGTGATCGGTGGTGACCGTATCACCCAACGAGGCCAAGACCCGGGCATCCGTGACGTCTGCTAGTGGCGGGGGCGTAGTGGGAAGGTCGGCAAAGAACGTTGGCTCAGCCACGTAGGTTGATTTGGGATCCCACTTGAACCGGCCTCCCTCGGCTGCCGGCACGGGCAGTGCCTTCCACGCATCCGTGCCCTCGAAAACCGAACCGTACTCCTTGACGAACATCTCGGGCTTGAGCGACGCGCCCACTGCATCGTGGATCTCTTGGGAATCGGGCCAGACGTCCCTTAGATGCACGGGATTTCCGTCCGGATCGTTGCCTAGCGGTTCCTTTGTCAGATCGATATCCATCCGACCGGCGAGGGCGTACGCCAGCACGAGCATCGGTGACGCCAGGTAATTGGCGCGCACGAGCGGGTGCACCCGCGCCTCGAAGTTCCGGTTGCCTGACAGAACGGCGGCCACCACAAGCTCGTGTTGGGTGATCGCCTCCGCGATGGGGCCGGCCAGTGGCCCGCTGTTGCCGATGCAGGTGGTGCAGCCGTACCCAACGACGTGAAAGCCGAGCGCTTCGAGGTCGCTCGTGAGCCCGGCTTCGGTCAGATAATCGGTGACCACCTTCGAACCAGGAGCCATACTGGTCTTCACCCAGGGCTGGCTTTGGAGCCCTTTTGCCAGCGCCTTTCTGGCCAGTAGGCCCGCGCCGATCATGACGGACGGGTTGGAAGTGTTCGTGCAACTCGTGATCGCGGCGATGACAACGGAACCGTCAGTGAGGCCAAAGCGCTTGCCGTCGTTCTCCACGACAGCCTCAGAGAACTGTGGCTCCCCCTTCCGAGCGGGCTTTGCCCGCTGCCCCCCCTCAGGGATCAGCTTGGGTAGCACGGTCTTGAACGAATCACTGACTTGAGCCAGCGGAACGCGGTCTTGTGGACGCCGCGGCCCGGCGAGCGACGGGACTACAGTTCCTAGATCCAGCTCGAGCACGCCCGAGTACGACGGGTCCGGGGACTCCTCCGTGTGGAACAACCCCTGCTCCTTGCAGTACCGCTCCACTGTGTCGATGGTCTCTGGCGAGCGCCCCGTTCGCTCGAGATAGGTGAGGGTCTCGTGATCTACCGGAAAGAACCCCATTGTCGCGCCGTACTCGGGCGACATGTTGGCGATCGTCGCGCGATCGGCCAGACCGAGGCCGGAGAGGCCAGGTCCGAAAAATTCGACGAATCGACCCACGACACCGTGTTTTCTGAGTATCTCGGTCACCACGAGCACTAGATCTGTAGCTGTTGCTCCCTCCGGCAGGCGCCCCATCAGCTTCATGCCCACGACCTCCGGGAGCTGCATGAAGTACGGCTGGCCCAGCATAACGGCCTCGGCCTCGATGCCGCCGACGCCCCATCCCATGACACCGAGTCCGTTGATCATGGTAGTGTGCGAATCGGTGCCGACGAGCGAGTCTGGAAACGCCACGCGGTCGCCTTCGCGGTCTGTGACCCGGACGACGCTTGCCAGGTACTCCAGGTTCACCTGGTGGACGATCCCGGTGCCCGGTGGCACGACGCTGAAATTGCTGAATGCCTGCTGGGCCCAGCGAAGCAGGGCATATCGCTCGGAGTTTCGCTGCATCTCCCGCTCGACGTTGAGCTCGAAGGCCTGTGGTGTCCCGAAGAAGTCAACTTGCACCGAATGGTCGATGACGAGATCGGTGCGAACCAGCGGATTGATTTTCGCGGGATCGCCTCCAAGGCGTACCATGGCTTCGCGCATGGCGGCGAGATCCACAACGGCCGGAACGCCGGTGAAGTCTCCAGCCGGCCACCAGAGACACCTCGTCGTCCGTGACGACGCCGTTTCCATGGTGCCGCAGCACGTTTTCCAGCAGAACGCGGATTGAAAAGGGGAGCCGATCCAGGTTCGTCAGCCCCTGCTTGGCCAACGCGTCCAGGCGATAGATCGTGACATTACCCTGACTCAAGGAGAGGTTGTCGCGGGAGCCAAGAGAGTCGCTCATTGGCACGTTTGCATCCTACTTTGAGGGGAACGGAACTTTACGTTACCACTCTAAAGGTACCTTGAAGTCATCACTAGGTCGGTCTTGGCTCCGGTCGAGCCAATGAGGTATCTTGCCGCCGTCCTCGCTCCGTCTCGCATGCCGAATTGGTGCCGCGCGGCGGAGATTCAGGGCCCGATTCAGGGCCCATCCCACGACCGTGCAATCGGAGGCGTACATTTGGCCCGGCCCCTCACCATGGATTCCGTTTCTCTCGACGAACTCTGCATCAACGCGGTCCGCACGCTGACAATGGACGCCGTCCAAGCGGCCAATTCCGGACACCCGGGGGCTCCAATGGCCCTCGCGCCGCTCGGCTATGTGTTGTGGACGCGACACCTGCGGCATGACCCCTCGGATCCTGAATGGCCTGACCGCGATAGGTTCGTGCTGTCGTGGGGAAGCGGAACACCAGGACACCCCGAGTTTGGGGTAGCGCCAGGTGTGGAAACCACCACCGGACCACTTGGCCAGGGCTTCGCCACTGCCGTGGGGATGGCAATAGCAGAGGCTCATCTTGCGGCCGTCTTTAATCGGGACGGCCATGAGATAGTCAATCACCTCAGTTACGTCTTCGCGAGCGACGGAGATCTCATGGAAGGGATCTCCCACGAGGCGGCCTCTATGGCCGGACACCTCAAGCTCGGTAAGCTGATCGTCTGCTACGATGACAACCGCATCACGATCGATGGATCGACGTCGTTGACCTGCAGTGAAGACACCGCTCAACGGTTCGAAGCATACGGTTGGCACGTTCAGCAGGTGCTCGACGGAAACGATCTGGAAGCTCTCGATAGCGCCATCGAGTCTGCCAAGGCCGAAAGCGATCGGCCGTCTCTGATCATAGTCCGCACGCACATCGCGTACGGCAGTCCGAACAAACAGGACAGTGCGGCATCACACGGGGCCGCCCTGGGCGAAGAAGAGGTGCAACTGACTAAGAAGAATCTCGGCTGGCCGTCCTTGGAGCCTTTCCATCTGCCCGAGGAGGCCGTGGAGGAGTGGCGAAAGTGCGTTCGCCGAGGCGGCGAATGGTCTTCCGAGTGGCGGGAGCGCATGACGGCCTATGGCACGGCCCACCCTCACGACGCGAGGGAGCTCAATCGCCGGCTCTCCGGTGAGTTGCCGGAAGGGTGGGCGGAACGGCTACCGGGATTCGAGGCCGGCTCGCGCATGGCCACGCGAAGTGCGTCGGGTAAGGTATTGAACGCCCTGGCGTCGACGCTCCCAGAGCTGATGGGTGGCTCCGCCGACCTGGCAGGCTCCGTGAAGACCGTGATCACCGCAGCGAGTGACTTCGGTCCAAGCGACAATACCGGTAGGAACGTCCACTTCGGGATCCGCGAGCACGCCATGGGGGCCGTCATGAACGGCATGGCTCTCCACGGAGGGGTCCGGCCGTTCGGTGGGACCTTCCTAATCTTTGCCGACTACATGAGGCCGGCCATGCGGCTGGCCGCCATGATGCGCCAGCCGGTCATTTACGTCTTCAGCCACGACTCGATCGGTCTGGGCGAAGACGGACCTACCCATCAACCGGTGGAGACCCTCGCAACGCTGCGCGCGATTCCGGGCCTAACGGTCATACGCCCGGCGGATGCCAACGATGTGGTCGAGGCCTGGCGCGTTGCACTCGAACACCGTCACGGGCCCGTGGCCCTCGTGTTGTCGCGCCAGAAGCTGCCAGTATTCGAACGGCGAGGCCTTGCCTCGCCGTCGGGGGTGGCTAGAGGCGCGTATGTCCTTGCCGATGCGCCTGAGGGAGCGACGCCGCATGCCATTCTCATGGCAAGCGGCTCTGAGGTCGATCTGATCTTGGCGGCACAACAGGCACTCGGGCAGCAAGGAATCGTAAGTCGTGTGGTCAGTGTGCCCAGTCTCGAGCTGTTCGCCAAGCAGCCGCCGGAGTATCGTGACGCAGTGCTGCCTCCTCAGGTGCCTGTGCGCCTGGCGGTAGAGGCGGCCCACCCGATGCCCTGGTACCGCTTGGTGGGAGACAAAGGTGAGGTCATGGGCATCGAGCGTTTTGGGAGGTCGGCACCTTACGAAACACTCTACGAGCACTTTGGATTTACGCCTGAGGACATCGTCGAGCGTGTGAGGGGCCTCCTGAAAAGCTGAGCAGACTTTTTCCCCGGACGAAAATGGGTGCGTCGCAAGCAGGATGGTGGGCGAGGCTCGCCGGTTTGGAGGCGGCCGTCACGGCCCGCCTCGAGCAGATGGCCGCCGACCGGATCGTAGAGCGTATCTGGTCGGGCGAGCCGGCGGTGTGGGGCGGATCTGTAGACACTCCCGAGCTGACCGATCGATTGGGCTGGCTGCGTCTCCCAGAATCGATCGAGCCAGTGGCTCTGGAGATCAGGGACTTCGCGGTGAACGTGCGCCGGCAGACGGCGCACGTTGTCTTGTGCGGCATGGGTGGTTCGAGCCTCGCCCCTGAGGTGTTCTGGCGGACTTTCGGCCCCCAAGCCGGGTTTCCGAGCTTCACGATGCTCGACAGCACGGCGCCGGCTGCGGTGCGCGCGGCGGCCCCCAACCCCTCGGACACTCTCTTTCTCATCTCCAGCAAATCTGGTACGACCCTGGAGACGCTGAGCTTCTACCGCTACTTCTGGGAGTTGAGCGGCCGCAACGGGTCCCGCTTTGTGGCCATCACAGACCCCCAGAGCGCGTTGGAGCGGCGTGCGGTCGATCAGGGCTTTCTGAAGGTGTTCTCAGGCATGCCTGATGTGGGAGGGCGTTTTTCGGCCCTGGCGGCGGTCGTGGGACGTGCGCGGTCGATGGCTGACGGGTGCAGGGCCGCGCCGGCGGAAAACCCGGGCGCTTGGTTGGGCGCGGTATTGGGTGAGGCGGCCCTGGCCGGCCGTGATAAGCTCACGCTGGTACTCTCTCCATCTCTGCGGACAGGAAAGACGGGGAAGGGCCTGCTTCCCGTTATGACCGATGGGATGCTCGATGCGGATTCATACCAGAGCGATCGAGTATTTGTTGCCCTTACCCACGCAGGCGAGGAGGCCGGCGAGGTGGAGCAGCTCGAGGCTCTCGCCGACCGTGGCCATCCGTTCGTGTGTCTGACCCTTGGCGCTGCGGAAGATCTCGGGGCCGAGTTCTTCCGGTGGGAGTTTGCGACGGCGGTGACCGGGGCCATTCTCGGCGTCAACCCATTCGATCAGCCTAACGTGGCCGAGAGCAAGGCCAATACGGAGGTGGTGCTCGAGGGGGATGTCGAGGTTGTCGAACACGATTCGGCAGAGGCGCTTGAGGCCCTGCTGGCCGGAGTTCGGCCCGGGCACTACCTGTCGATTTTGGTCTTTGGGCCGCCTTCTCGCGTGACCGACGAGCGTCTCCGGTTGGTTCGCGAGAAGTTGGAGCGGAGACTAGGGGTCGCGACCACCGTGGGATACGGTCCACGGTTTCTCCACTCGACGGGCCAGCTTCA
>JBDHDY010000614.1:0-2411 GCA_039591275.1 Gemmatimonadota bacterium
GGCGCTCCACGCCCACAACCTCATACGAGGAGCGCGGTCTGAGAACGTTTCTCTGTCGAGTAGGATGTGTAGGGATGGTATTCACCTGACAGTCTAGCCCCAAAATGAAGAGGTGGCCATCCCGCCTCCGGTCGGATATGAAGAGGGTTGCGAAGCTCACTTCTTATCCCAAGGAGAATGCGAGATGACCACCGAGAAGAAGGTAGCACGGAGGAAGCTCTCTCTTCTACAACTGGCTTCGGAGATGAAGAATGTCTCGAGAGCCTGCAAGGTCATGGGCTACAGCCGCCAGCAGTTCTACGAGATCCGCCGCAATTACCAAGTCTACGGCGCCGACGGGCTGATCGACCGCCTCCCCGGCCCCAAAGGGCCCCATCCCAACCGAGTCACCGAAGAAGTGGAGAAGGCGATCCTGGGCCACTGTCTCGAGTGCCCGACCCAGGGCTGCCTGCGGGTCGCCGACGAACTGGCACTGAAGGGTGTTCAGGTCAGCTCCATGGGAGTCCGCGGGGTGTGGATGCGCCACGGGCTTCTGACCAAGGAAAAACGGCTTCTGCGCTTGGAGGAGGCCGTGGCTAAGCGTCGCATCCAGCTCACCGAGGAGCAGATCCGAATCCTCGAGCGATTTAGCCCCGAATTTCGCGAGCGCCATATCGAGACCAAGGCCGTGGGCGATCTGGTCGCCGTCGACACCTTCTTCGTGGGCACACTGAAGGGCGTGGGGAAAGTCTATCTCCAGTCTGTCCTCGACTGTTACAGCCGCTACGGCTGGGGACGGCTCTACACTTCCAAGCTACCCGTGACCGCGGTGCACATACTCAACGACGATGCCCTGCCGTTCTTCGAGAAGCATGACGCGGCGGTTCAGACCGTCCTGTCGGACAATGGCAGAGAATTCTGCGGCCGGCCCGAACGACATCCCTATGAGCTGTTCCTCCAGCTCGAGGGTATCGAGCATCGCAAGACTCAAGTGCGTCCGTAAGCTCCCCCGTCAAGTAGACAGTTTATAACTGGGCTCCCGGGGCGGTATCGGCCTCGGCAGAAAGCTCAGCGGCGGCTCCTGGCCGAGGCTGTCATGCGGCCGCTCGCTGTTGTAGTCCTCCAACCACTCTTCGCTGATCTGCTCTACCTCCTCGATGGAATTGAAGACATAAGCATCGAGTACTCCCTCACGGTAGCTGCGGTTGAACCGTTCGATGTAGGCATTTTGATCCGGTTTGCCTGGCTGAATGTAGCGGATCTCGATGCCTTCCTCCCTGCACCATTCCACAAACACCTCGGCGGTTAGCTCCGGCCCATTGTCGACCCGAATTGCCTTGGGTTTGCCGTAGAAGGCAGTCAACTCCTTCAGCAATCTGACCACCCGGGTGCTGGGGATGGAAGTTGACGGCAGCGTGACCAATGCTTCTCGGTTTCCCTCATCGATCACGTTCAAGATGCGGATCTTTCGACCTCCGTAGAGCGCGTCGGCCATGAAATCCATGGCCCACACTTCGTTCAGGACCGCCGGAGCATCTAAGGGCTGACGGACCCTCGTGGGGACTCGCCGCTTGGTCCGCCGAGGCAGATTGAGTCCCATGGCGCAGTAGATGCGGTGCAATCGCTTGTGATTCCACGGACGTCCCTGGCGTCGAAGTCGGTCGTAGCATTTCCAGAATCCATTGCGCGGGTGCCGCTCCACCACCGCATTCAGGGCGGCTATCACCTCTGCATCCTTCTCCATGGCAGGTTGGGGTGAGCGGTAATAGGCCGCCCGCGAGAACCGCACGATGCGACAGGCTCGAACCACCGACAGCTTGTGATCCGTCACCAGCCTCCTCGCGGTCTCTCGCTTCGCGGACGGCGTTACGGTTTTCGCTGCAATTGATCCTTGATGGCTGCGTTCTCGAGGGCCAAATCGGCATACATCCGCTTGAGCTTGGCGTTCTCGGCCTCCAACTCCCGAAGCCGCCTCAGATCCGATACCGAGGCTCCGCCATAGCGCGATTTCCAGTTGTTGTAGGTACCTCGGCTGATCCCGTGCTTGCGAACGATCTCGGCAATCGGGACACCGGCTTCACCCTCTTTCAGGATCGCCACGATTTGAGACTCGCTGAACCTCGACCTCCTCATGTACCCTCCCAGGTGCTCCGGGAGAGCCTAGTTTACACATGTCTATCTAGAGGGGAAGCTTACGGAATCGCTTTGAAGAATGCGGTCACCTGCTCCTGCGTGAGCCACTTCAGTTGCTCAGTTGGACGTTTGCTCATCGGTCTGTCTCCTCCCGAGTTCTGTAAGTGCAATGCTGATGGCAGTGCGATGCTTCTCAGTAAGACAGTTTGTTGCTTCTGTCCCACTCGTCAATACATGATCTGCATGTTGATCTGATTATTCACAACTCGAAGGAATGAAGGAGAGTGCGTTAATGAAGA
>JBDHDY010000615.1:0-2410 GCA_039591275.1 Gemmatimonadota bacterium
TGACGCCAAGATTATGCTGGGCGATGGCATCACCCTGCTCAGCGGATAGGGCAGTGGTTTTTGCCCGCTCTTGAAGGGCGGTCCCACACCCAACCAAAGAGAAGCAGATGAAAAGCAGCACAAAATGAAATCTATTACGCGTCATAACCTCCACTTGGCCTCTTCCGATGGATAGTCGTAAACCAACGCTACTTTGTTGGGTCGTCAATCTTCCCAGACCCACCGCTTCCCGGGCGGTGTTCCCAGCCGAGTTCGCGAATGAAAAACCCGAGTACAATTCGGCCTCGGGTGCATTGATATGGGTCAGTCGGATAAATGTTTTAGTGAGACAGCCCTCATGGCCGAATGTCCGAGTCGGGTCTTGGCTGTGTGAGAACGTGAGGCCGATTGGTTGTGATTTTGAGGCTTCGGGTTTTGGCGGTGTTGTGCGGTGGATTTTGCGGTTTTGTCGATTTGATTGGCTCACGGGGTCCTGTGGGCCGGGCATTGCCGTTTTGGGCGGCGATTCGGCCGGATAGGAGCGCGAGTTGACGCCGAGGAGCACCTATGCTGCCCCCATCGCTTGGATCAGCGGGCGGATACCGATGATGTTCATGACCCGCGTTAAATTATAGGCGAGCACGCTCAGCGCCATCTCGGTTCGCACGTTCTTCAGCTGCTTCATCAGGAAGTGCGTCGCCCCCATCCGCGCCTTGATCGTGCCGAATGGATGTTCGACCGTCTCGCGGCGCTGGCGCATGGCCTGGGGGTTCTCGTCGAGCCGCTTCTGGACGGCTTCGAGAACAGCTTCGTTCTCCCAGCGCGAGACGCGGCGTTCCTTGCTCGGGGTGCACCGGTCTTTCATGGCGCAGTCGGCGCAGAAGCTGGTCCAGTAATAACGTAGTGCCAAGCCATCCTGTTCACGCGTGTAGCGATAGATCAGGCTCTCGCCGGCGGGACAGAGATAGACATCGTCCTCGCTCACATAGCGAAAGTCTTCCTTGCCGAACCGACCCTGCTTCTTGGCGCGAGAGGTCATCGGCTTTGGCAAGGTGACCGTGATGTCGGCTTGATCGCAGGTTAGGATCTCCTGACTGTCGAAATAGCCGCGGTCGGCCACGACATCCAGCTCATCGACCTCAAGCACTTCCGTGGTCTGCTTGGCCATATGCGCGAGCTGTGAGGTGTCATTGCCGACATTGATGACCTCATGGGTCACGATCAGATGATGCTCGCAATCGACGGCGGTTTGCACGTTGTAGCCGACAACGCCAGAGCCCCGGCCGGAGGTCGCCATCGAGCGGGCGTCGGGATCGGTCAAGGAGATCTGTTGATCCGCGCTCTTACGCCGCTTGGCCTCGATCCCTTCCAGGCGCCCCATCTCTTCTTTGAGCCTTTCGATCTTCTCCTTGAGGCGGGTCGTTCTCATGGTCCGGGCAAGGGATGGCTCTTGCCGGTCGGTGCTGTCGAGCTGATGGAGATAGCGAGCCACAGACTTCTCGATCTGAGCCATCCGGCGCTTCATCTTGGCCGCCGTGAAGTTACGGTCCCGGTTATTGACCGCCTTGAACTTGCTGCCGTCGATCGCAACCCTCGCCCCCGATGTCCCATGGGCGAGCAGACCAAGCTGGCGACACAGCGTAACAAACCGAGCGCAGACCTTGCGGATCGCGGGGCCGCTGTCCTTGCGAAAGTCGGCAATCGTCTTGTGATCGGGAACCAGGCGGCCGGTCAGCCACATGACCTCGACATTGCGCCCAGCCTCCCGTTCCAGACGACGGCTCGACTGAACCCGGTTCAGATAACCGTAGATGTAGAGCTTCAGAAGAACCGACGGGTGATAGGAAGGCCGCCCGGTCGCCTTGGGATCGACACCGCCGAAACCCAAGCAACCCAGATCAAGTGCCTCGATAAAGGCCTCGATCACCCGAACCGGATTGTCGCCCTCGACAAAATCATCAAGCACTTCAGGGAAAAGCGTGCCTTGACCGCGATCCAGGCCCTCGACAAATCGCTTCATCAGCACCTCCCGCCAAACACCGGGAGATTCATAACATCAACCGCGTTTTCACACATGGCGTAACTCGGGGATTGGATCGAGCCTGATCGCTAGAGCGGGCTGCTCTCCGTACTGTGGTGACGACCGGCATAGGCCGGTCCGAGTGCAACGAAAGATCAGGAGAGCAGCTATGGAACTCTATGTTGGATTGGATGTCTCGCTCAAGGAGACGTCGATTTGCGTGGTTGATGGTAGCGGTGAGATCGTTTGCGAAGGCGCGGTGCTTTCCGAGCCGGAGGCGATCGCGGAGTTTGTCAAAACAAAAGCGCTGCACGCGATGCGCATCGGTCTGGAGACGGGTCCGACATCAACGTGGCTCTGGCACGAGCTGAGGGCGCTTGGCCTGCCGGTGATCTGCATCGATGCCCGTCA
>JBDHDY010000616.1:0-2406 GCA_039591275.1 Gemmatimonadota bacterium
GCCGGTGCGCCGCACGAAGCCCAAGCCTGGATCGAAACCGTCGCCAAAGTATCTCACGAAAGCCGAGGCATCCCAGTAGCGGTCACGCCAGCCGATGGAGAACCTGGCGGCCTCGTCGTTACCCGACACACTCGAGCGGGTGAAAGCGAGGTAGGAATTGATGACCATGTTCCGCAGGAATCGGATGTTGGCGTCGGCGCCGAAGCTTCTATTGTACTCGCCGCCCCGACTACCGGTTCCCTGGCGGTTGGCGAACAGAAATCCAATGTCCGAGTTGTTGAGCACCCGTCGCCGCAGGCGCACGACGGAGAAGTTCTCCGGCGGATCGTCCTCGTAGGATTCCGTTTGCACGTTGAGCAGTCCGAGCTCGAAATCTCCTGCCTGACCTGTGAGGCGGCCCCCGCCGAATATCGGCACGGGGCTGCGGCTGCGCAGGCCCACTTGCCGCGAGTGGAAGAAGGTGAAATCCCGGAGCGACGCCCCCGTGCGTGGGTCGCCCGACAGGCCCCGTAGGTCCCCAAAGGTGAACGTGCCTGAGTTCTCCAGGAAAAAATCTCGCCTTTCGGGAAAGAACAGCGGGAAGCGCGTCAGGTTCACCTGTTCCGCATCCACCTCCGTCTGTGAGAAGTCGGTGCGAAAGGTGAGATCCAGAGTCATCCGGGGTGTAATCCCGTACTTGAGATCGCCGCCCCCGTCGTAGTCGTTCCCCCTGTCCTCCTCTAGCAGCAACTCGCCGCTCGATCGCAGCGCCTTGACGTAAGGCTTCACCGTCAGGTTGCGCCCCGGACGGATCTGCGACAGGCCTCTCAGCGTCCCGGCTCTGGACATCTTGTGGATGTACTCCCGCCTGTCGAGTGGCGACCAGTAGGAGTCCTCATTGCGGCGCCGTACCCTCCGCACGAAGTTCACACCCCAGCTTTGCTCGCTCTTTGTCGGATCGAATCGCAGCGTAGTCCAGGGAATGGCCATCTCCACCGTCCAACCAGAATCCGCAACGACAGTCTGGACATCGATGATGCCATCCCAACCGTTGTCTCGCGTGCGACTGTCATCGAACGCCTGAGCGTCCCGGATAGCTCCACGCGGATTGACCCAAAACAGGAAAGCGTTGCGCCGGTCGAGGAAGGTATCCAGCGATACACCGAAGATATCGCTGTTGAGCGTCTGGTAATCTCTTTCCAGGCTAGTGACGGTGATCTTGTCCGGCTCCGATTCGTAGCAAATGGCGCCGACATAGAGGTTCTTGTCGTCGTAGAGGACCCGAACGACCGTCTTCTCTGTAGCGGGAGATCCCGTGTAGGGCTTGGACTGCACGAAGTCGCTGATGGGAGTCGCCTGTGCCCAGACGCCCTCGTCGAGTCGGCCGTCCACGGCCATGGCACTCGAGATCCGTACCGCAGAGCCCTCGGGACGCGGCGCTGTCTCAGGATCGATAGCGGCATCGTTTCCGCCCTGGCCGGCTTGGGCGAAGAGTGCATCGGCGAAAAGCAGGATAGCAGCGGCGAGCATGCCGTCTTTGCTGATGTGCATGAACAAACCTGCCATTGAAAAGGCCACTTCAACTCAAGGCCTGCAGAGAGGCGATGGCCTGCCACGTCAAGCTACCTCAATACGCACCGGTGCACCACAGCGTTGATTTGCCGCGGATGAGCGGGGTAAACGCGGTTTGTTTCGCGATTTCGCGCCCCTTCCCCACTCCAGAGAAGAGCCACAGATCGACGCAGATAATCGCAGATCCCTCCAGTGAGGTACCCTACCCCCTCCACCACCTCGCTGCTGGTCCCGCTCGTCCAAAAACGCTTCACCCAACACCCTGCATCCCCACGAGGATCAGTAGTGTGGCAGGTTTATAGCCGAGGTTTTTACTCTGCATTGCAACCTACGACACGCAACACACGACACACTATTCGCCCACCCACCAAGTGTGGCTTGGGGAAACGCTCCGCCTGACCGCCTGACCGCCTGACCGCCCGGTAGGGTGGGGCGGCAGGGCACCCCCCGAAACCTTTTTCCACCTATGGTCGTCCAGACCAATAGAGAGTTACCTCAGACATCTCAGGGGAACAAATGTCCACCCACACCGACGGGCATTCAGCCACCAAACGGACGTTCTGGGCGGTCGCGATTCTCTACGTGCTGATCGCGTTCGAGTTCTTCTACATGGCCAGTCCGTTTGCAATCTACTTCTACTCCGTGTATGGGCCGGGGTTGAGCTTCATCAACAACACCCCTGCGCTGGCGTGGCTGAGTAGTGTCTTTCTGCCACACATCGTCGTCGAAACATCCTCTGTATTGTTAAACTTGCACACCGCGATCGGTGCGGTATTAGCAGTGGTCGGCTTCTTGGCATTCTGCGTGGGTGTGGGCCATGTCTATTACTACAAGCTGGCCCGGAAGGGTGCGGTC
>JBDHDY010000617.1:0-2403 GCA_039591275.1 Gemmatimonadota bacterium
GACCCGCGAGTTGGACGCTTGGCCCATGTGCTCTGGCAGGCTTAAACTAGGTCGATGCGTGGCACTCTGATCGCCACTCTCTTATGCCTTGGACTCGCGGTCGCGGCCAAGCCGGCGCCGGCCGAGGAGTTTACCGCCGGCGGCCTACGATTCAGCGACGAACTGGGCGGCTTCCGTCTGATCTCCGTGACCGGCTCGGGCTCCGCGTCCGATCCCATCGTCGTGGTCGAGGAGATCACCCAGGTCGGGCCCGCCGTGCTGACCGTCAGCGGCCAGCAGATGATCGCCGTCGAGAACGCCCCGGCGCGAAAAGCGGCTTTCGTCAATCTGGCGGTCATCAAAGTGGTGATCAACGGCACCCATCGGGTGTGGACCGGGTTCGACCTGGAGCTCCAAGAGGAGCTCAACAAGCCGAGCCCTTACGAGGACGGGCTATCCTTCGACCAGCTGGGCAGCTTCTCCGACGAGCCCTTTACCTCGGACAGCTTTACCCTGACGCGCCGGATGCCGGAGCCCTACGACCGGGTGCGTTTCTATGACGGCAGCGTCGATCCGGGCTCGGCGGTCCGCTTCAACCTCTTCATAACGGACCCGACACCGGCTTCGGAATTCTATCTGCTGCAGGAACCGCACCTGATCGTCGCCGGCCGGCCCGAAGCCGCAGTCCGGCTTGCCGACGCCCGCAACCCCGCGGCCCGATAAATCTTTCTCACCGTCGGGCTTGGCTAAGGAAATCCTTACCATTTTCCTGCCAGCCTGAAGGTATGTTGACGAGTGCTTGGCATTTACGCAGTTTGCGCCGCAACGCGAAGGCAACGATTCGGGTATAAAGATCTCGACCTCGGCTGAGAAAACGGGTGCTCCGAATAGCTGCTTTGGGTCATGTGTGGACGGCTCCCCTTTGGCAAGAGTTATGGTGACGTTTGTGCAATGCGGTCGGGTGCGGTCATGTGTCCGGCCTTTGGACGCGGCGCGCATGGCCGCTGGCCTTAATGCGATTCGCAGATCGGGTCCCAAATCAAACTCACGCATTCTTGAGAAGCTCTGACCCAAGCGGGTTCTCCCGATCCTCGGTTCGACCGATATTTGCATTACGTCACGCTCACTCCGCCAAACTCGATATCTCTAACTCGAAACCTCTGATTTCCGTTGCCCTAGGCAGCGAGCGTTTCAGGTCTCCGATAGCGCCCACCGTGTTTCAGGAGCGCCCAGGCGATACGGGCGTTCTTGTTGGCCAGGGCAACGGCCGCGACCTTGGTCGGCTTGTGGGCGATGATGCCGGCAAGCCATGGATCTGCCGTGCCACGCCGCTTGGCATGGCGGATGACGGTCATGGCGCCAGCGACCAGCAGCCATCTGAGGTAAGGGTCGCCCTGTTTGGAGATCTGCCCGAGCCGCTGCTTACCGCCGGTCGAACCCTCCCTCGGGGTCAGTCCGATCCAGGCGGCCATCCCTCGGCCCGATTTGAAGAGCGACGGATCGGTGATCGAGGCGGCCAGCGCGCTCGCCGTGATCGGCCCGATGCCGGGGGTGGTCTCAAGCCGCCGGCTCGCTTCGCTCGCGCGATGCCAGGCCTGCAGGCGCCTCTCGGCAGCAACGATCTCCCGCTCCAGCGATAGCAGCTGTCGCACCAGGCCTTTCAGGCAAGTTCGTGCCAAGGCCGGGATGCGGTCATCTGTGCCGTCGACGATCACTGCGAGCAGATCCTTGACCTGGGGCAGCCCGGCCCGCGCCACTACCCCGAACTCGGCCATGTGCGCACGGATCGCATTGACCAGCATCGTTCTCTGGCGAACCAGAAGCTCACGTGTCCGGTGCTCCATGAGGATGCTCTGCTGGTCGGTACTCTTCACCGCCACAAAGCGCATGGAGGGCCGCGTCACGGCCTCACAGATCGCCTCGGCATCTGCCGCGTCGTTCTTGTTGCGCTTCACGTAGGCCTTCACATAACGCGGCGGCATCAGCCTGACCTCATGGCCTAGCACCGCAATCTCGCGCGCCCAATGATGCGCGGTCGCACAGGCCTCCATCCCCACCAGACAAGGCGGCAGCTTCTTGAAAAACGGCAAAACCTGCCCGCGTCTCAGCTGCCGCCGGATCACGGCCTTACCCGACCCGTCAACGCCGTGAACCTGGAAAACGTTCTTCGCAAGGTCCAATCCGATCGTGCTAACTTCCTTCATTGGGCGGCTCCCATTTCCTCGTGGTTGTGGAAATCACAACTCTGGCACATTGCGATGCCGTTGGGTGGGAGCCGTCCACTGCATCACATTCGGACGAAAGCCAGCCCCCTAGATGACGTCCGCTATCGAGGGCTAAGCGCAATCAATCAGCTCGAAACCGGACGATCAGGGTCCTGGTCTGACAGGATTTCGTACTGAGGCACGACCCAACGGGCTGAAA
>JBDHDY010000618.1:0-2402 GCA_039591275.1 Gemmatimonadota bacterium
GAAATGAGATTCAGGATGAACAGCAGCACGGAGTGACCTGAGCCCACTACACTGGACAAACTTTACCACATATCTGGCTGAAAGTCAACCCTTACATTGCCGGATGTCGGTAGCAGATGATATGCCCGGTCTGAAAACAAGTGATCTGTCCCCTATTGTCGCGTAAAGGGCACAATACACATGTACTATAGCGCAAGAGAGAGTACAGAACACCTGTATTGAGTTGCCAATGCCCGTAAAAACTACGGACGACCTCGTGAAAACTACGTAGGAACGATCCTCCCTGGCGGCTCTTCATCTTGGGAATCGGGTAGCTGGGAGCGGTTGCCCGCTCCCGGCTCCCACACCACCGTACGAACGGTTCCGTATACGGCGGTTCACATCGAGCACATAAGCCTTCGATGCTCTTGTTGGAAGCTCATAAGTCCCAGATGGCTAAACACAGCAGTCGGGTATACCTGGTGCATGTGGCCTGCGCCGGCATTCCACCAGGGTCCCCGGCGGTTATAGGCTGACTGGCGGGCGCGGTCAGAGTCAAGACCCAGAGTCTTCAACTTCTTGATCCGAGTCCGTGGCTTCTTCCACTGACGCCACACTATGCAGCGCAGCTTGCGCCTCAGCCATTCGTCCAATACCTCGAACGTGGCCTTAACCTCTGCCTTCCGGAAGTATTGCATCCAACCCCGTATTATTGGGGTCAGAAGCTCAATGGTCCCGCTCATACTTCTACCTCTGCCGGACCGCAGCAGCAACCTTAGCTTCGCCTTCAATCGTTTCACCGATTCCGGCGACACCTTTAGTCGCGGCTTTTGGTTAACGGTTACGGTGTAGCCCAGGAACTTCCGCTTCCAGGGTCTTGCCACCGCACTTTTGTCCCGGTTGATCTTCAGACGCAGCCGCTCCCTGAGAAAGCGTTCCAGGGATGACATCACCCGCTCTCCCGCTGCCCTTGACCGCACATACACGTTACAGTCGTCGGCGTAGCGGACATATCGGTGTCCCCGTCGTTCCAGCTCCTTATCCAGCTCATCAAGCAGGATGTTGCTTAACAGCGGCGACAGCGGGCCCCCTTGTGGAGTCCCTTCCGTTCGCGGCGACGTCAGCCCTCCATCCATCATTCCCGCCTGTAAGTAGCGGCGGATCAGACGGAGCACTCGCTTGTCCTTCACCCGTCTTGCCACTCGTGACATCAACACGTCGTGGTTCACTCGGTCAAAGAAGCTCTCAAGGTCCAGGTCTACTACCCACCGATAACCCGATGCAATGTGTTCTCGACTACGTTCGACTGCGTCCAGTGCACTGCGCCCAGGACGAAATCCATAACTCGCATCTGAAAACGTCGGGTCAAAGATAGGCTGCATTACCTGCAACAGCGCCTGTTGGATCATCCGGTCCAGTACCGTCGGTATACCCAGCTTGCGTTTGCCCTTGCCACTCGGCTTGTCGATCTCAACACACCGCACGGCTTCGGGAGTATACGTTCCGCTGAGTATCCTCTCCCGGATTTGTGCCCAGTGCTTACGGCAATAGGGCATCAACTCTTCGACGGTCATCCCGTCTACTCCCGGTGCCCCGCCGTTTTGCACTACGCGCTTGTGTGCTCTCATCAGGTTCTCACGACACAGTGCCTCCTCCATGAGCCTCGCAGGCTCCTCACCGGCGTTACCTCTGCGTGCCGCGGCTGCTTGACGCTCTCTTCCCCTACTCTCGGCGGTTCCGCCGCCTACCCTCCGGGAGCCCTCGGGCATCTCAGCCTTCCTTCCTGCGTCTCCTTCACCCATCGAACGCATAGCGCCGGTTCGTCTCCATGTGTTTAGCCCTTTGCCACTCTGCGTAAGCGGCTCTTATGGCTTCTGCTGACTTCTGCTCACTCATCCTTACGCCTCGTAGCGCCACTAGCTCTTGGCAAGTGAGCAGATCTCCCAGGGTAAGACGCGTGACTTTCGCTCCACATACCCGCCGCATCTACGCCCACCCGGTCCGGGTGGCTTCGGGGCTTCGGATCACTTCGCCTCCTCGCCCACCAGACGGACGCCTCTTATGCGGTTCGTGTTCCTCAGGCCGGAGCTTTGCTTACAGCTTCCTTCAAACCCCACCTCGCGGTGACGCTCTTGCTGTTCGGCTAGGGGTTCCTGCCACCAAGGCCCCCAGAGGACTCTCACCTCCTAGTCACTTCCCGGCTCGCTTTCGCTTACCGGTTGACAGCGCCAGTCCTGGCGCTGCGCGCCATGCCTGGCGCACAAAGAAATGCCCAGCCCCCGTGCATAGGGGGCTGGGCACGCTTCCACTTGGACCAGTCTATGGCAGATCTACGTCCAAGATTCCCGTTTCAAGACCTCCCAGTTGAGAATACCTGGCGATCATATCACATAAGACACAACATGTCAAGCAGTCGCGTGGTG
>JBDHDY010000619.1:0-2784 GCA_039591275.1 Gemmatimonadota bacterium
GAACTCGATTTCGCAATCAACGCCGCCGAAGTCTTGCGCTCGCGAGGATTCTCGAAGGGCGAGTATTTTGACGAAGAGGCAGACTACTGTTTCGACACAACGAGTTCGACTGTGCCCGCATGCCTCGAATGTATGAGCTATATTGGCGAGCGTGTTTGGTGATGACCTACTTTGAAAACATGCGCTCGCTCAGGCAGCGTCGTCTCTTGGCCGCAGGTTCACGTGATATCCGAGAGATCCGAGCTTGCGAACGTGGTAGCGAGTCAGGCGATCGGCGTTGAGCCGTTCGAAGTAGTCGGGACCCAAGTCGCGGTACGGCACGCGATCTGCAGAATGTGGCAGGCGACGATCAGGATGGTATGGAGTCGGCAGGATCGTTCTCCGCGCAGTGCTCCAGGTACCACCGGAGCCGGCCTTTGCCTGTTCGTCCGCCAATGTCTCGACGAGAGAAAAGATGTTCTCTCTGCTTGGAAGGGGCGTTTTCGCTTTTTCATTCATTGTCTCCACGCAGGATCTCACAGCGTGTAACGCGCTGTGAGTTGTCTTGCTGACTCGTCGCAGTTTCGCTGATGCAGTTCCGCGTCGTAGCGCCTGCCCGTCTGCCACATCTTCCAGAGAATCTTCAGCCAACGCTGGGCCAGGCAGCGCAGCGCGCAGGCGTGACTCTTACCCTCCTCGCGTTTGCGGCGGTAATACGTTTCCGCCCAGGGACACATGCGACGACTGAGGTTCACCCACAGATGCACCGTGCAGCGCAGGTGCTTTTGACAAGCCCGCCGCAGCCGCGACTTGTGGAGCTGACCGCTCTGAAAGCAGACCGGTGCCGTGCCTGCGTAGCATTGCAGTCCCTCGGCGGAGTCGAAGCGGGCCCGATCGTCACCCAGTTCCGCCAGTAGACGCGGTGCCAGCTTCTCACCCGCTCCAGGCAGCGACCCGAACACGTCGTGGTCCGGATGCCGGCCGAACAGATCGCTGATCTTGCCCCGGTACGCATCCAGGTGGTCCTCGAGCACCCGCAACTGGGCCGCCAGCGTCACCGCCAGAAGACTCTTGGCCTGGGTCACGGCCGGACTGCCGCAGTGCTCATCGGCCGCCGCAAACAGGCTCAACCGTTTTGCGTACAGCGCCCTGGAGCGATAGAGCTTCTGTGTGTGCAGAAACTTCTCCCATTTCCGTCGGCCCGCGGCGAGCAGATCCTGCGGGGTCGGAAAACGCTCGATGAAGGCCCACGATCCCCGCGCCATCCAGTCGTCAAAGGCCCGCAGCGCGACCGGATAGTACTCGTGCAGGGCCGCCCGAAGCTGACAAACCAGGGCCGTGCGCTGTTGAATCAGGGACATCTCGTCGCGACACAACAAACGCAGTTCCACGGTCAGCGGATCATCCGGGCGCAGTGGTCGCCAGGCGTGACCGTCTACGCGCAGGGCATCCGCCAGACTCCAGGCGTCGACGCGATCGGTCTTCGTCCCGCTGGGTAACTTGCGCTCCCGGTAACGCTGGGCCGCCTTAGGATTCACCGGAAACACGTCGTAGCCAGCGTCCAACAGCCGTTCGACCACCATGCCGCTGCTGGTCTCGATGGTGACGGCCAGATGGGGATACTTCGTCAGGCGGTCCCGCAGAGCTCGCCATCCTTCCGCACTTTCCTCGATGCGAAAGTCCGCCACCACCGCGCCTGCCCGGTCGACCACGACGACATCGTGATGATCGTGCGCCCAGTCCAACCCCACGAACGTCGTCCGCTCCTTCCAGTCCTTCGTGTTCGCCTTCATGCCGGTCCACCTCCTTGATATGCCGGGCAACGCCGAATGCCTGCCGCCCGCCGACCTGATACGAAAGCCTTCGCGAGGCGATGTTCTCTCAGGCGTCTGGGCAGGCGCCGCCGACGTGACCGGTGATCTTTTCTTGCCTCTCGCAGAAGCGGTGTCAGGGGACCGTGTCGACGCCGGGGCGTTCCCGTTCGAGCAACATTCTATGTTGTCTTTCGGCGATGAAGAACTCACAGCCGTCGCCGAGTTACTCACAGCCGAGCCTCGCGTAGCACCTGCGGGCCGCTCCGCTCGTCTGTGACTAACATCGGAGAGGGTATCAGGTGTCAGGAAGAATTTCTTGACACCATGAGCCGCCTCGGTCGGTGTTGTGACACCTTTGCCCCCTCTACCAGCCGGGCTGAAGAAAAGGTGCCGGTACGGCGACCGCCGAAGAAGCCCTTGGTACGCTAGCACAGTTTCATGTGCAGGGCTAGGAGCCGGGACTGTGAGCGTCACGTGATGGCCAGCCGGGAATGCAGCCAGGATGTCGGCCCTGCCGAGCAACCACGACCCGTGCCCCCAAAAATCGCCTGGAGCGATCAGCGACCATGTTCTATAGGTGGCCGGCACGCCCGACTAGTGAGGACACCGTATGCGCTCATCCCGTCGCGAACGAGCACCTGCCAGTGGGGACCGTAGCCCCGGCCCGCGCTGCGCCGCAGCGGCCCGACCCGCACTCCCCTTGCCGGCCCCGAGCCGTGGTAGGAGCAAAGGCCAACCCACCAACCTCACCCACCAGACCCCGCTAAAGTCCCACCGCCAGAAACCCGGAATACCCCGCACCCACGAACCGTCTCGCACCGAATTCTCACGTAACCCCGTGTCCCGCAACGGCTTAACGCATGAGAACGCTGCGCGCAACTTCGCCCAACTCGCAAGAAAGACGGGACAACGATGCCGCCGCGCGCACAAAACGCGCCCGCCGGACGCGCTAACCCGTGCCAAAAGGCGTCCAAACGCCCGCACTCGACTG
>JBDHDY010000620.1:0-2660 GCA_039591275.1 Gemmatimonadota bacterium
CATGGGACACTACACACCGTCCTGGGTAGAGTGGGCTATCCTGGCCGGCAGTTTTGCCTGGTTCTTCATGTGGTTCTTGCTGTTCGCGAAGAACTTCCCGACCGTGTCGATTACTGAGGTGAAGGAGATCATACCGATGCCGCGAAAGAGGGGGGCTCACGGATGAGTAAGAAGCCCCCTGGAGGAGTGCTTGCAGCCTATCAGTATGTCGATGCCGCGGCTGACGCAATTCGCGAGTTGAAGAAAGACGGGTACGACGACTTCACGGTGTACACGCCGGCCCCTAACTTCGAGATCTTCGCTGCGGTTCAGCATAAGGTCAGCACCGTCCGGCTGTGGACGCTGTTCGGCGGGCTCCTGGGGTGTGTTACGGGCTTCGCCATGACGCTGTGGATGTCATACGACTATCCTGTCGTCGTGGGGGGGAAGCCACTGGGCTCAGTGGTTCCTTACGTCATCATTGCATTCGAGTTGACCATCCTCTTCGGCGCTCTCTCCACCGTCGCCGGATTGGCGTTCAACGCCTGGAGGACCCACCGAGCTGCCGCCTACGACGGACGATTCGCCGACGACCTCATCGGCATCTTCGTACCGTGTCCAGTGGAGCATCGCCTGGCGGTGCGCGAAATCCTAGAGATCGCCGGTGCCATGGAGGTGAAGGTTGAGACGTGAGTTAATCCTCCTGAGCCTGTGCTTGTCGATGGTCGGGTGTACACGCGACCAATGGCAGCGACTGCCCGGACCCGACGACGTCATAAATCTATTCCCGTGGTTCACCAACATGTACAAGGGCCCTGCCGTCCAGCCCTACAAGATGCCGCTGGCGCCGGTCGAGGGCACCGTGCCGATTACAGGTGTGCAGTCGGATCTCCAAATCACCCCGGCCACCGTCGATGCCATTAACCGGCTGAGGAATCCAGTGCTCCGAACCGCGGAGTCGATCGAGCGAGGCCGTGATCGCTACGAGATTTACTGCATGGTGTGCCACGGAGATGAGGGAGCGGGTGACGGCCCGGTGGCAGATGCCCTGGCCGGGATCGTGCCGTCGATCCTGACGGAGCGCGCGATTGATTACACCGACGGATATCTGTACACGCTGATCAACAAGGGCCGGGCAGTCATGCCTCACTACGGTGACAAAATCCGCGGCGACGATCGCTGGCATGTGGTCAACTACGTCCGCGTGTTGCAGGGGACGGCTCGATGAACGCAACGGCTGCGCATCACGAGCTTTATCGCCGCGGCACAGGTGCCCCCGCCGGCGCACTCCTCGTCGTCGGTGCGACACTCGCGGTGATCGGCCTTGGCCTGTTCGTGGTGTTGCTGTTCGGCGATGACCCTGGGCGGGCGTGGCGCACGTTTCATATCAACTTCCTGTTCTTCACAGGCGCCTCGCAGGGAGCCATCATCTTCGCTGCGACGCAAAAGGTGACCAAGGGCATCTGGGCTGGTCCCATCATCAGATTCGCCGAGGCGGCGGTCGCGTTCTTGCCCGTTTCACTCATTTGTTTCCTCGTGATCTTCCTGGGACGCGACTACCTCTTTCCCTGGATTGAGCACCCCACGCCCGCGCGGGGGCCCTGGCTCACCACGCCGTGGGTGTTTTGGCGTGACCTGGTGGCACTTCTTGCGGTGTTCGGTGTGACTTTCGCGTTCGTTTATCACGACCTGAAGCCTGACGTGGCCGAACTCAAGGAGCATGTCTCCGGGTGGAGGCGCCGTCTTTACGAGGTGATCGCCGGCGACTACCGCGGAACGCCCGAACAAATGGAGACCAACGAAAACCGGATCAGCCGGCTGGCACCTTTGCTCATCGTGCTCTACGCCTACATGTTCACCGTGATTGGGTTCGACCTCATCATGTCGCTCGCGCCCTACTGGATCAGCAACCTGTTTGGGGCCTTCTTCTTCATTGGGGCCTTTCTCACCGGCCTGACCATGTTGGGTATCGTGACCGTGTATTGGCGTGGTCGGATGAAGTTGCACGACATCATTGGGCGTCACCAATTTCACGATCTGGGAAAGCTGGTGTTCGGTTTCTCGGTGTTCTGGGCGTATCTAATGTTCAGCCAACTCCTAGTCATCTGGTTCGGCAACTTGCCCGAAGAGACGAGCTTCGTCTTCTATCGCATCTGGGGTGAGTGGCGGCCGATTGCGGTGACCGTGCTACTGATGGTGTTCCTGATCCCTTTCTGGGGTCTGATTTGGGTGAAGGCCAAGATCACGCCGCTGACTTTCACGCTGTTCCTTGCGGTGAGCTTTGCCGGCGTGTGGCTGGAGCGCTACCTCTTGGTGCAGCCATCGCTCATTGAGACGGCTCCCCCGTTTGGGCTGCCGGAGATCGGCGTGACCGCGGGTTTCCTCGGCCTCTTCATGTTGGCCTACGGCGCCTTCGCACTTGAGAGTGGTGGAGGCGCATCAGCATTAGTGGGGCGGCCGGCGGCCGGCTGCCAGCGGCCGGCTGTGAAATGCCAATGGGCGAATGTGGTGGGTGGGGTGGCACGCTCCCTGCTCCCCGCTCCCCGCTCCATCTCCTTCTCCCTTCTCCCAAGCCCCAAACCCTACACCCTACACCCTACACCCGTTTTAAATTGAATCTGACTCCCATTCAGGATCGGGGCTGGATTTCTAAATGAGCGAACGAGTCCACCTTTGGGCCG
>JBDHDY010000621.1:0-3169 GCA_039591275.1 Gemmatimonadota bacterium
GAATACGAAGAGGCGTATCGCGTGATCCGCGCGACCAACCCCTTCCCCTCGGTCTGCGCGCGGGTGTGTGACCACCAGTGTGAGGAGCGATGCCGTCTCGCCACCAGCGGGCAGCAGCCCCTTGCGCTCCGGGCTCTCAAGCGATTCGTCACCGATCATGTCGATCCGAGCGTCTACAGGCCCGTGCGGCATCCCGATCCCACTGCGGCGGGCAAGAGAGTGGCGGTGGTTGGGGCCGGCCCGGCGGGTCTCACGGCGGCCCACGTCCTTTCCCTCAGCGGCTACAAGACAACCGTGTTCGAAGCAGAGGACCGACCGGGTGGGATGCTCGTATCGGGCATTCCCGCGTACCGCCTCCCGCGGGACGTGTTGCAGAGAGAGATCGAGGAGCTCCTGGACGAGAACGTCACGCTCCGCTGCGCGACGGCGCTGGGCCGCGACTTCAGCATCGACAGTCTGTTCGAGGACGGCTATGACGCAGTCTTCCTGGCTTTGGGAGCGCACCGGAGCAGGCGAATGGGGATCGACGGCGAGGACCTCGTCGGTGTCTACCCGTCCATCGAGTTCTTAAAAGCCTGGAACCTGCGGGGCGAACCCTTTGCCACGGGCAAGGTCGGGGTGATCGGTGGGGGAAACTCCGCTCTGGACGCGGCTCGCGTATCGCTCCGCCAGAAGGGGGTAAGCGAAGTTACGATCTTCTACCGCCGCACCCGCCAGGAGATGCCCGCGTTCGAGGAAGAGATCGAAGGTGCCCTCCAGGAGGGCGTGCAGCTGGAGCTGCTGGTATCTCCCGTGAGTCTGCACGGCAAGGACGGACGTTTCGCCGCCGTCGAGTTCATCGACAACGAGCTGGGCGAGCCGGACGCCAGTGGCCGGCGCACGCCCGTTGCCAAGTCCGGTTCTGAGCATCGCGTGCCAACGCAGTCGACGTAGGAGCACAGCACGCCGACGGGATCGAGATGAAGGGTGGAGCGGTGGTCGTCGACAGGCACACGCTCACCACCGCACGGCCCGGGGTCTTCGCCGGCGGTGACGTGGCCACGGGACCGAACACGGTCATCGATGCCATCGCTGCCGGGAGGCGTGCAGCCGAGGTCATCGATCGATATCTGCAGGGACGGGATCTGCGCCGCCCCGCGGAGGCTCGTCTGCCGAGCGTGTACGTTGAGCCGGCGGAGCTCGGGGAGGACGAGAGTCACCAGACATCCAGAGTCAAGGTACCTACGGTACCCGCAAATGAACGGACGCACGATTTCGCCGAGGTGGAGGACACACTCGCGGTCCAGGATGCAGCCCGGGAGGCGGCGCGATGCCTGAGATGCGACCTGGAGTTCACGACGTGCCGGGTCGACGAGGAGGCAGTCAAGGCAGCAAGCAGAGGGGACAGATGATTGCGCTGACCATCAATGGTGTGGGCATTCAGGTAGAAGAGGGCTCCACGCTGCTCGAAGCCGCACAGACCTTCGGCTTTCCGATTCCGACTCTTTGTCACCTGGAGGGACTGTCTCCCTACGGAGCGTGTAGGCTCTGCCTCGTGGAAATCGGTGAGAACACGAAGTCCAGATTGGTGAGTTCGTGCACTTACCGAGCCGCGGAAGGGCTCAACGTGCGAACTTCCTCGGCAAGAGTGGTCAGAACACGGAAGATGATTCTCGAACTCCTGCTTGCGTCCTGCCCACAGTCGAAGACGATTCAGGATCTTGCCGCGGCGCACAACGTACGGCAACAACGGTTTCGTCAAGAGTACGAGGAGTGCATTCTCTGCGGTCTGTGCGTGCGCGTCTGCGAGGAACAGATGATGGCCAAGGCCATCGGCTTCCGCGGGCGCGGTGAGAACCGGAGTATCGGCACGCCATTCGATCTCAAATCGGACGTCTGCCGGCTGTGTGGCGCCTGCATGTACGTATGTCCAGCCGTTGAACTCAGGTGCACCTACACGGAGCCTGAGAAGGCTGTCTGTGGTGGCTGCGCCAATCTCAGCCCTCCGTGCATCGACGTGAGCGAGTTCGACGACATGATGTGCTATCTGAATCCATGCGTCGCCTGTGAAATCGGCGACGCGGAAGGTGAGTCTACGCCCAAGGAGTAAGGCGATGTCGCTGTCCAGAATAAATTCCTCAGCAGCAACGCTCACGAAGAACCGAACCGCAGGCTCGGTGACACCGATATCCGGTATGTGTGTGACATGCGTCGACGGGTGCGTCGGCATGTGCGAGATCGGTAAATCCGCGTACCGTGGCCATGAGGTGATCTATCCGCAGCCGTTCGGAGTCATCACCACGGCAGCCCAGAAAGACTATCCAGTCGACTACTCGCACATCAACATCATGGGTGGTGTGGTAGGGGCTCAGGGTGTAGAACCCGACAGTGACAAGGCGATCTTTCCCGCGGTGAATCTCGAGGTCCGCTTCGGCCACGACGACGGACTGAAGTTCCGCTATCCGTGGATCATACCGGGGCTCGGATCCACCGACGTGGCCAAGAACAACTGGGAAGGTCTGGCTATCGGTTCGGCTTTAGCCGGCACGGGGCTGACGGTCGGGGAGAACGTTGCCGGGATGGACCCTGCGGCAGTGATCAAGGATGGACGCCTGGTCGACACCGACGATCTCAAGCGACGCGTACAGCTCTTCCAGCAGCATCAACGAGACGGGTACGGGGCTATCGTGGTGCAGACGAACGTCGAAGGCACACGGTTGGGCGAGCACGAGTATGCCATCAACACACTCGGTGTCGAGTGCGTCGAGATAAAGTGGGGCCAGGGCGCCAAAAACATCGGCGGCGAGGTCAAGATCAAGGATCTCAAGAAGGCGCAGATGCTGTACGGCCGCGGCTACATTGTCTTACCGGATCCCACGGACCCCGCGGTCATCAAGGCATTCAAGAACGGAGCGTTCAGAGAGTTCGAGCGGCACTCCCGTGTTGGCATGGTGACGGAGGAGCAGTTCGCCAAACGTGTCGAGTATCTGCGCGACCTGGGTGCCAAGTACATCTTCCTCAAGACAGGAGCGTACCGGCCAGTGGCGCTGGCGCAGGCACTCGCGTATGCGTCGACGTACCAGTTGGATCTTTTGACTGTGGACGGGGCCGGCGGCGGGACGGGCATGAGCCCTTGGCGGATGATGAACGAATGGGGTGTGCCGACGGTGGAGTTGCACTCGCTGCTCTA
>JBDHDY010000622.1:0-3654 GCA_039591275.1 Gemmatimonadota bacterium
AAGAGAAATGGTCCGTCTAGCTCGAGGACATCGGGCAGATCGCCGGCAAGCGCCGCCGCCTGCACCTGGCCGTTGTACGAACCTTCAGGAATGTGTGTGAGGACGACACGGATGGTGTCCTGGCTGCTGTTGAATCGGGCTACCTGCGCGTCAATGGTATCCCGTTCCGCCTGCTGACCTGTGTGAAACCAGGCCGTGACCAGGTCCACCCCGGGCTCTCCGGCCGACTCGCCGTTGGAGCAGCCTGCGATACTGGCCAGAGCAAGACGTGCACAAACGACTACGGAGGCGCTGATTCGCATGGATCGAGTCTCACGCTGGGTTACTGGCCAGAGCAAGACGTGCACAAACGACTACGGAGGCGCTGATTCGCATGGATCGAGTCTCACGCTGGGTGCTCCTCGCCGCGTAAGATATCCGACTCGCCTGAAAGCGGGAGGAGCTGTGAGGAAGCGTCTTGACGGTGTGGGATCAGGACTTCGTGAAAGGCGAAGCCGCGTGCCCACGCGGTACCCCTGAGTCCTCTCAGCTTTGTTGGTTTGCTTTTCACTCCGTCCGCGCGGCCACCGCCAGATGAAAGAAACGGTCAGGAGCGCGCACTCTGACGGGACGATACGGCAGCCCCGATCGCCGATCGCAAATCGCCAATCTACAACGCAAACCAGTAGTTCACCTTGACCATGAAGACGTTTTCGGCGGGCGCTTTGACGAGAGCACTGACGTCGCGTCCGAAAGCGAAATCCCCAACGCGTGCCTCGTGGCCGGTACTCCCAGCGGAACACGATGTTTCCGATGAGCGATCGCACGTTGAAGTCCTCATCGTCGAAATCGTAGTCCGCCATCTCGTCGCCATCGAGGTCGATGTATCGGCGGTTGTCCAAATCGATGCAGGTGCGTCCGTTCCTGCAGAAGTCTTCCTGGCCGAGGAGTTCGTGGACCCCCTCCTCGAACACATCGAAGTCGAAGGTCTCCGGTGTGAGGAGTTGCTTGTAGCTCAGGTAGTTGCCTGAGGACAGCAGCGGCTGCGCAAAGAGCTGCAGGCTGAGCGTGGGACTGAACACCGCATCCAGCCGCATCTCGAGCGAGACCTCGCGACGCTTGAGGTCTGCAAAAAGATAGCGGGAGCCATAGGTCGGCTGGTATGGAACCGCATCAGTCGTCGCGACGTATTGCGCGGCCGTGCTACTCCGGCTGTACTTGGGTTCGATCTCCATTTGGACGCGAGACGAGGGACGAAGCTCGAGTTCCCACCCCAGCTCGAGCGTTGACCCTGCGTCCAACTGCGACCATTGGTACTCGACCTCTGGTCCGAGATTGAAGCGCTTTCGTCGATCGGTCTGGAGTCCTAGGCTCACGGTCTGTGTGCGGGGTGCAAGCATGAGCGGCCCGCCGCGAGTCGCAGTGCGATCCATCATCTGTGGGCGGAGGCTGACGCCCCCCTCTACTTCCCAGTAGTTCAGGAACTCGGCTTCGCCGCGCAGGCTGAATGAGCCCGATACGTGAGCCCGTTGCCATGAATCGAAGGACCACACGTCGTCGAGCGCGTCGTGACTGAAGTTTTGGTGGGTCGAGAACGTGGCGCTGTAGCTGCGCAGGAGGTTGCCCGGGCGGATCTCCTGGTATCGCACGCGCGCGCCTCCGTCCAATGCCTCCTGCCGGCGACTGAAACCCAGATCGTTGATTTCGAATCCCGACGTGGTCTCGGCCAGCCAGATCGATCCCGTCCAGTGTTCACCGCGTCGGCGCGCCAACGTGAGTCGCCAGTCGACGCCCGAAAGAGACGTCGCCGACGAGTCTATCCCGAGCCGGCGCGCGTCGGGCCGCTGGAAGAAATGATTGCTGGATTGCTGGATTCGGAGCATCGCCGTCGGATCGCCACGCACGTGGCTCCCCGAGACGTAACCGAACACCGCCCAGCTCCGGTCGCTCCACTGATGCTCGAAATCGATCGCAGCACTAAAGGCTGTGCTGGGGAGAAAATTGAACGAGCCGTCCGCAGGAAGATCACGACCCAGCACGGTGGCGATCCCACCGAGCGTCGATGTGCCGTCGTTGAAGTCCTGCTGGAGTCGGAAGACCCCATAGCCGGTTTGAGGTTCCACCCGGAACGATTCCGTGGCTCCCGAACCGTCGAAGGCGACCAGTCCCTTCTCCTCCTGAGTCAGGGCTACCAATCCGCCTGCAGACAATCCGCCCGTTGTTCGTCCGGTCACTTTTGCCGCGGCCTGGATCGTTGCAGCCTCGGGGACGTCCGCAAACGCGGCACCATCCGGCGGACCGCCGTGCGGCGAACGACCGATCCGGCGGCTGTAATAAAGGTCCTGACCAGCCGACAACGAGAAGTCGAAAATCTGCGCGTCTTCCACGAAGAACGGTCGGCGCTCCTCGAAACGCGTCTCGAAGGCGGTGAGGTTGATGACAGCCGGGTCGGCCTCCACCTGGCCGAAGTCTGGATTGATTGTGGCATCGAGGGTGAATTGGGCGCCAAGCCCGTAGCGGAAGTCCAGCCCTAGCTGAGAGTTGACATCGGAGCCGTCGAAAAAGGGATCCTCCGGCACGGAAGGCGCCGTGTAAGCACTGCTGAGCACATACGGTCGGAACTCGATCAGGCGCGACGCGCGTGGGATTAACACCCCCTCGAGGGTCGCGAATTGGCTCACCATCCCCTGCTGCAGCCGAGAAATCAACGCAAAGTGAGTCTCCTCGCTGGTCCGTAATCGCCGCCGGACGAAGTTGACTCCCCAGCTCTGCTCGTCTCTGGATGCCTCGTAGCGCATTTGGGACAGAGGGATCCGTAACTCCACCGTCCAGCCGAGGGAGTCGCGACTGACCGCGGAGGACCAAACAGCATCCCAGGCGTCATCCTGCTCATTGTCCTCGAAGAGGTACACGTCGCGCTGGACATTGGCCGCGCTGACCCGAAACAAATAGCCCGTGCGACGATCGCGGTTGGGGTCAAATGCGACCTCGAAGTAGTCGTACTGCCCCCAACTATCGCGGCGCACGAGCTGATCGGCGATAGTCTGCGATTCGCTGTCGTGCATGCGGGCAGCGACATACACGGCCGTTCTCGTCCAGGTGCCCGTCGATCTCAACGGACCCCGAGCGCTCCACCGCCCTCACGGACGGGGTCGTCGTCATTCCTGCGCTGCTCTCCGCAGGTCCCTGGGCGGCGGCGCTTCTGGCCAGCATGAGCACCCCGCAGAGCGTCCAGATCATCTGAGGTGTCCTCGCTAGCAGTTTGCGCGTTGGCGCTGATACCATGCTCATTGGCGATTAGGGTACAAGAAAGGCCGCACGGCGACGGAATTATGTGACGTGCCGCATGGTTGCTGGGCCTTCAGGGGATTACGCACGAATCGGCCAAAACGTTGGCGGATCCTTCAGCGAGCTGGCCGACCCTCGCACAAGAAATAAGTGGTCAGGAGAATAACAGGAATATGCGAACGAGTGAACTCGTCGCCCTTCGAGACGCGCTTCTGCGAAGCGCCATGTCCTGAGGAGGAGCCGACAGGCTCCGTCTCGAAGGGCTCCTCTGGGCAGGCTCGGCCGCTCGCCCTTCCCCAATCCGAGGCGCTACGGCTCCCCGCCAATCCGCTCCAGCGTGATCATGCCCGACACCGTGACCGTGAAGCTGTGCGTTCCGACTTCCAG
>JBDHDY010000623.1:0-2387 GCA_039591275.1 Gemmatimonadota bacterium
TCCTAAGAGGTCTGAGTGAACTGGTACACGAGGCGTCATGCCGAACGCAAGTGTGTCCGCCATTGCCTGCTCGTAAAAGTCCGCGAACCTACTGAATGCGGCCTCTTCGTCCTGTGCCATCCTGTCATCAAGCTCCAGCTTGGTGTAGGTGGCGTTTACCTGCCTACGCAGGTCCTTTCTGGCGTTGCGATTGGATCGGCGCATCGCCGTGATGATGGAGTCATCTAGCCTGCCGCTCCACCTCAGCGGTCGTCGGGCGGGTCCAAGATCGTCTCCCACCACGACCAGTCGTCCTGCCCGACAGTCTGCCAGTCGGAAAGGGTCCAGCCAATGACCAGCGTACTCCGTGCTGATCTCATGGGGGTAGTACGCCTCGACCAGCGCCTTGTCCCCCTGCGGCGTGCGGAGCACAAACATATTGCGCCCGCCCTCCTGCATTTTCTCGCGTATCTGAAGGACATCCTCTTCCCACGGTTCGGGCCAGCTAAACCGATACTTCAGGCCCGGAATGAGTGGTGCCTCGTCCGCCCGATCTCTGATTTCCCGGTCGTACTTCATTATCTGTGTCCCTTCCTCCAGCGCCCGTAGGTGCGCAACCATCTGCGCCAACTCCGGCGGATAACGTCCTTCCTCGGGGGTTCTCCTTCGCCCGGAATGAAGTTCGTTCCGATGTTCGCGATCCCGTTCTGTATGGCGGCCAGCGCCCTCGTGAACCACTTCGCCGCCGCCAGTACCGCTACACCGATGGCCGTCGCAGCTATCGTGACGTAGGCCGTCTTAGTGGTCGCCAGTTCCGCGACGCCAACTGCGGTCGCGGCGAGCGCCCGGTAATACGTTGCTACGGTGGAGATTACCGCATCCCCAACTGCCGTAGCTGCCAGCGTTCGATACCACGTCGCCAATGTGGTGATGATCGCCACCCCGACTGCTGATGCGGCCAAGGTCTTCACGTAGGTGGGGATCTTCGACAATACGGCTACTCCCACCGCCACGGCTGACATGGAAACTAACGAAACCATCACACCGAGCAACGTCGCTACTCCGATAGCCGTAGCTTCCAGAGTAACATACATCTTCTTGACCAATCCCGCAACCCCTACGGAAGTTGCAGAAAGGTTGCGATAGAAGGTAGCAATCGTGGCAATCACCGCCACACCTATCTCGGTGGCCGCCAAGGTCTGCACATGGGTCGGCACCTCGGTCAGCGTTGCAACGCCAATCTGCGTAGCTGCGAGAGTCTCGTAGAAAGTCTCCCCAACTACCGCCGGGAAGATGGCGAGCATGAAAGTGGCCCAACTTTCCGTCGTGGGCTGTGTGAATCCGTTCGGGTGGTCGTAGCTCGCCACTTCCATCGCCCTACGCGCCCAAGCCATGCAGCACGTACCATTACCCGTGGTAGAGATGACGGTCAAGAGATCGGTGAAGCTATCCCCAATCGCAGTACAAACATCATCATCGTCCTGTCCGGCAAACGCCAGCCACAGGAACTCCTTGACGCCTGCGCCGGGAGCGCAGTTGGCTATCTCAAGCGATGCGTCGGTGCCAGTCGTGGCCGCCGAGATATAGGGTGACTCACTGGGCCAAGTCGCGCTTGCACCAGAGAGCCGTATGATGGTGCCACAGCACTGTTCGCTGTCTCTAAGGGTGATGTCGAAACTACCACTCTCAGTACCGAGCGCCAGCTTCTCCCAGATGGAGAGATGGTTCCCCGTCCCACTGTCTATAGAGTCAATCTCTGCCCAACCAGAGGGGAAGCCGCTGACGACGTTATCGCCATCGGTCGAGACAACGGCTATCAGCGTCTCATCTTCAGCGATAGAGGAGGGGTAGGTAAGCGTGGGGGTCGTCGTCTCATCAGCCTCGTTCCAGTCCGTGTACCCCTCGACCTTCGCGCCGCCCTTGAGCGTGGCGATGAGGCCAGCGAGACCTACTGCCGTCGCTGCGAGGTCCCGGTAAAAGGTCTTCACGCGGGCGATCACGGGGACCCCGGTGGCCGTAGCTGCTAGGGTACGATAGAAGGTCGATTCTTTGGCGATGGCCCCGAGTCCTATTGCCGTCGCTGCGAGCGTGCGGTACCATGTCGCGACTGATGTGATGGCGGCAGTTCCTATAGCCGTAGCGTCCAAAGACTGCACGACCGTCCTGACCGTAGCGAGCCCAGCTACCCCGACCGCCACGGCGTCCATCACCACTAGCTTCAGGATGGCAGGCAGGAGAGTAGCCACCCCCACAGCCGTAGCCGCAAGGGTGCGGTACCATGTCGCCACCGTCGTGATCGCAGCAACTCCCACGGCCACGGCCTCCATCGTGCGGTACAGCGTCAGTTCCCGAGCGATGACCGCTACCCCAACCGCAGTAGCCGCGATGGTGCGATAGAAGGTCTTGAG
>JBDHDY010000624.1:0-2843 GCA_039591275.1 Gemmatimonadota bacterium
GCACGTCGTTTCGGACGGCATCGAAGCGATGGCGTTCCTCCGCCGCGAAGGCGCCTACGCCGACGCGCCGCGGCCCGACCTGATCTTGCTCGACCTCAATCTGCCCAAGAAGGACGGCCGCGAGGTCCTGGCCGAAATCAAGCAGGATCCCGAGCTTATGAGCATTCCGGTGGTGGTGCTGACCATCTCGCAGGCCGAGCAGGACATCCTCAAGACTTACAACCTGCACGCAAACTGCTACATCACCAAACCGGTCGATCTTGACCAGTTCATCACGGTCGTCAAGTCGATCGAGGATTTCTGGCTGACGATTGTGAAGCTGCCGCCGACGTAACCCTGGGAACAAAAGCGCAGATGGCTACTGGTTCGCCGTGCCTCAATATCTTGCTAGTGGAGGACAATCCGGGTGACGCCCGGCTGGTAACGGCGATACTGGCGCAAACGGGGACCGACTCATTCAACCTCGACCATGTCGTGCGCGTCGGCGATGCCGTGGAGCGACTCCACGGCGGCAGTATCGACGCGGTCCTTCTCGATCTGTCGCTGCCGGATTCACAGGGGCTGGATACGCTCACCCAGATACAGACCGCGGACCCGAGCGGCAACTGCGACGAGCACGTCGCGCTCCAGGCGGTGCAGAGCGGGGCGCAAAATTATCTGGTCAAGGGGCACGCGGAGGGCCACGACCTGATACGCGCCATCCACTACGCCGTCGAACGCAAGCACGCCGAACAGGCACTGTACGCAGCCAAGAAAGAGGCGGACCGCGCCAACCATTTCAAGTCGGAATTCGTCGCGATGATGAGCCACGAATTGCGCACTCCGCTCAACATCATCATCGGGTTTTCGGAAATGCTCGCCGCCGGGTATTCGGGCACGCTCACCAGCAAGCAGAAGGAATACATCAGTGACATCCATGGAGCGGGACATCACCTCCTCGACCTCATCAACGACATCCTAGACCTATCCAAGGTCGAGGCGGGTAAGATGGAGCTCGATAACGAGGTCCTGAACGCAGCCCAGGTTATTGAAGCTTGCTTGCGCCTGATGAGGGAGCGCGCGGCAAACGCGGGGGTTCGCTTGAATGTAAAGATCATCGGGGAGCTGCCGTTTCTCCATGCCGACAAGCGCAGGCTCAAGCAAATCCTCATCAACCTGCTGTCGAACGCGGTCAAATTCACGCCGCGCGGCGGCAGCGTCACCGTCAAAGCGATCAACGAGCACGACGGAACCGTGGCCATCGCCGTTACCGACACGGGCATCGGCATGGCCACCGAAGACATTTCCAGGGCCACGACAGCTTACGTCCAGGCCAACAGCATGAGCAGGCGTGAAGACGAGGGCACGGGTCTCGGACTGCCGCTGACCAAGGCCCTCGTCGAATTGCACGGCGGCTCCCTGGGCCTGCGGAGCGAGCTTGGCGTTGGCACCACGGTCATGGTGCACATCCCCGCCGAGCGGATCGTAGCATCGCCGGACGACACGCAGTCGCTGAGCGAGGCCGACAGGAAGGCAAGCTGAGATCTCGCTGGGTTTACTTCGAGGGTACGCTAACCCCTGGTAATCGGTGCCCACCTGCTGAACCGCACAATCGGCTGGACTTCTGCTCTGGGTCAGGTCCGGTCCTGCCAGGCCGCTTCAGGTCTGGTCCGCTGTCAGGGGTGGTGCTGACCAAATCCGGCGAAAGCGGACCATCGGCCAACGAAGTTCCGCTTATTGGGGTACTTTCCCCGTCACCGGCACCTTCCGGCCAATGGCGCTCTTAGCCAGAAGCGGTCCTTCGCACCCGGACAAAACATTCATCGGCAGGACCGAAAAGGATTTCGATTTCCTCGGCTATCACTTCGGCCGGGAAGGTCTAACACTGGCGGCAAAGACCATCGAGCGGTTCGTGGCACGTGCTATCCGGCTTTACGAGCAAGAGCGGGAGGGGCCTTCAGGCCCCTCTGCGCTTGGGTTGTACGTGCGGCGCTGGGTCAAGTGGGCACGTGGAGGTTCTCCCTGCGGGCCATACGAGATGGCAGGCGGGGGCCTCAGTCGGTCATTGCAGCGCCGGGGCGCAAATTCGGTTCCAGACGAAAGTCTGTAGGACCGCCGCCTTGCACGCGTGTCCCTCCGCTTGGGTCGTCAAGCTGGACGACACTGAAAGCAACGGGGACACAACGTCTGGATGGCTTCCCGACAACGAAACTTCGTCTCCTTCGATGCCGAAGAACACCACGCTTACCCTGAATTCGCCCCCACTAGGGTGTTCGACCCGACACACCAAATTGATCTTGGACGGATCGTTCTGCGCGATTATGACGACGGTGGCCGACAACGGTACGAAGTGGGCTGCCAACATGGCGGCGTCGACCATCGGAGGCGAGAATGCAGGACACGTCGGCGGTCCCCCCGCTTCCGCCGGCCCAGCGTACAAGGGGTTTGCAATGAAAGCGAAGGCTATAAGCGTCCCGAAAATGTTCTTCATCATGATCCTGCTCCCTAAATGTTGGCGTTTTGGACAGGAATGTCCCGCTCATCAAGACGGATGCAAGGGGCGATCAAGGGGTGATGGACGATGCGGTAACGGTAGCCGGCGATGATGGCCATCAATATAAGACAATCTCACCCTCCCTGTTTGAGGGAATGCCCTGTTCCCCGCATTCGCTTAATGAATGAAGCTATTTACACACTGCTGAAGTTACGGAACTCTAATAACCATAACAACACCATACCGCTCTGACCATATGACGGGTCGCCTAGTCGAGTTTGGTTGGCAGCGAAGAAGCGAGCGTCCCGTCCGAACAGCGCCGCCGTGGAGGTTCGATACATCCCCAGGTTTTCGGCACACCTCATTCGGC
>JBDHDY010000625.1:0-2372 GCA_039591275.1 Gemmatimonadota bacterium
GGTGTGACCGACCTGCTCTCGGTGAGCTTCTCCTCCGTGGACTACGTCGGCCACGCCTTTGGGCCCTACAGCGTCGAGATGCAGGACACGGTGCTGCGGCTGGACCGGACGGTGACCGACCTTTTCAAGTTTCTAGACAAGAAGGTCGGAATGAAAAACGTCCTGGTCATGATGACCGCCGACCACGGCATGGCACCCATCTCCGAGTACATGCAGGAGTTCGGGGTGGACGCCGGGCGGATTAACCCCAAAGACATGGCCAAGGACATCGACAATGCCCTGGACAAGGCCTTTGGTCCCGACGACTGGGTCGCGGCCTGGTGGAACCCGAACGTCTATCTGAAGCTGGACACGATCCAAAAGCACAAGCTCAACCCTACGGACGTCGAGAACGTGGCCGCTCAATTCCTGTTGAGCTATCCCGGAGTGGCCAACGTCTTCACTCGGACCCAACTAATGAACGGAAACGTCACCAGCTCGGAGCAAGGCCGGATGATGATGACGGCCTTCAACGTGGCACTGAGCGGAGATGTCTTCGTTGTCCAGAAGCCCTACTGGTACCTCTTCGCGGCTCCGCTGCAGTACGGGACGACCCACGGCTCCCCGTATGACTATGACAGCCGGGTCCCGATCATCTTCATGGGCGCGGGAGTCAAGGCCGGGCGCTACAGCACGAAGGCATCGGTCTATGATATCGCTCCGACCCTGGCCATGCTTATCCGGGTCAGCCCCCCGAGCCTCAGCGTGGGCCGGGTACTCCACGAGGGACTCAAGTAACCCTACCCGGGGCCCCTCCTTAATTAGTTATATGATGATAAGGAGGGGCCCCGCCTCTTTCCCGCTGCGGTGGTCGAATTACACGGTGTTCAAAAATCCTACCCCATGGGGGGCGGTGAGCGCCTACCCGTCGTGGACATCCACGCCTTCACCGTCCCCGCAGGGAACCGTTGGGCCATCGTCGGCCCAAGCGGGACAGGAAAGACGACGCTACTGCATCTCGTCGCAGGTATCCTGACGCCGACCGCCGGAAACGTCCGGGTGGCCGGCACGGACCTCACCGGCCTCCGCCCTGCCGAGCGGGACCACTTCCGCGCCCACAACATCGGCTATGTCTTTCAAAGCTTCAACCTCCTGCGGGCCTTTACCGCCGTGGAGAACGTGATGCTGGCCATGCGGTTCTCCAAGGTGATCCCTCAGCACGAGCATCGTGCCCGCGCCACAGAGCTGCTACTGCGAGTCGGCCTGGGACACCGCCTAGTCCACAAGCCCGCCCAGCTCTCGAACGGGGAGCAGCAACGGGTGGCCGTGGCCCGGGCCCTGGGGAACCGGCCCCGGCTCCTCCTTATGGATGAGCCCTCGGCCCACCTCGATACCGAGACAGCCCAGCGAGTGACAGAACTGGTGGGTGAGCTGTGTGCCGAGGCAGAGGTGACCCTGCTCGTGGCAACCCATGATCCCCACCTGCTCGAGAGCGTTGACCACGTGGTAGAGATGCAGGCGATCAACCGGGTCCTTGCCCGGGGAGCCGTCGTATGACCCTGGTTCAAATCGCGCTCCGGTACTTGCGGGCCCGGTGGTTCCCGAACCTCTTGACGGCGGCATGCGTCAGCCTGGGGGTTGGGCTGCTCGTCGCGGTCATCGTGGTCGCCCGCGGTGTCAAGGAGGGGCTCCTGCTGGGGACCTCACCGTACGAGATGATCGTCGGAGCCAAGGGGAGCCCCACCCAGGTGGTCCTGAGCACCGTCTTTTTCCTGGACGTCCCTACCGGAAACATCCCCTTCCATGTTTTTCGGCAACTCAAGCGCCACTCTCGGGTCACGCTCCTCGTACCGGTGAACCTGGGTGATAGCCACAAGGGTTTCCGGATTGTCGGGACCACGGCGGACTACTTTACCCCTGTGTTTCAGTTGGGGCGGCGTGAACACCGCCTCCGGGTCGCCCAGGGCCGCCTCTTCGCCAAGGACTTTGAGGCGGTCGTCGGAGCCGCCGCGGCCCGGGAGGCAGGCCTCACGGTCGGTGACCACTTCATGGGCATCCACGGATTGGCGGAGGGGATCGGCGAGGGTCCGGATCCGGCCCACCGGCGGCCGTACACCGTGGTGGGAATTCTGGCGCCCTCAAGCACTGCCGCCGACCGGGCTATCTTCACCACCATGGGGAGTGTCTGGGCCGTCCATGGCCTTCCCACCGCACCCCTCGAGGAATTGCTCTCGCGGGGAGAAGGGCCCCCGATCACCGCCCTCTTCCTCCGGGCCCAAAGCCTCATGGACCTGATGCTGTTGGCGACCCAGCTCAATGGTGGTCCCGACGCCCAGGCCGTCTTTCCCGGTCGGATCATGGCACGCCTGTTTACCATGTTCGACACCGGGGAG
>JBDHDY010000626.1:0-3046 GCA_039591275.1 Gemmatimonadota bacterium
AGCTCGCGAACGACCTCGACGACCGTCAGTCGGCCATCGTGCTCCCCGGCCAACCGGAGCACTTCCGCCTCTTGGGTCTGCAGCCGGAGTTGCTCGCGGCGTTTAGCCAGGCCTTTCCCCTGGCGAAAATGCTGCGCCACGAGTACGCCTCCCACCGTGCCCGGGAGACCAACGCCTATGAGCAACGCGCCCATCGTCGCCATGACGGAAGAGGATAGATCGGCGTTGAAGAAACCGAGTAACATGAAGAAGCTCACGCCAATCAGCGTGAAGCCCGCAGCTGCCTTCACACTCCCACCTCGGATCAGTGTCCCCGGAAGGTGGCAGAACGACGGATTGCGTGCAACCGTGTCATCCCTCGGTTAAGACCCGCGCTGGGCGCCCTTCGACGTTGCTCAGGACAGGCTTCGCGACGAGTTCTGAAGCACTTTTCCTGCGTAGCGTCTTTCAAGACAAGTCGCTGCGCGTCGAAGTCAAAGAACTGTTCAAGCCGCTCTGAGCTCACCCCCTCACAGCTGACCGCCGGCAGCTGGCAGCCGGGGTGTGGCGGAAGGGCGGGGCCCACATCTATCACACCCCGCACACTCCTTGATCTCCTCACCCAGATATTCCAATAGCACCCGCCGCCTACAACGCCACGATGTGATGTAGTGGCGCATTGTTTTTAGACCCTCACGTCTCGCCCGACGGTGATCCGGTGATTGACTGAGCACCGTCTTCCCCAACCCGCTGGCGAGACCGGCCGCGAGTTTGAGATCGTCCTTCACCCACAACAGACTGCACCACGACTGCTCGCCGGCGCGGCCCGCCTCTTGGTAGTACGCTTCCGGGCGCGTGGGAACGCCCAGGTGCAGCACGAGCCGCACATCCGGCTTATCGATTCCCATACCGAAGGCGTTAGTCGCCACCATCACATCGATGCTCTCGTCGAGGAATCGTTCGAGCAGCGAGCGACGGTCCCGAGCCGGCAGCCCTGCGTGATACGGCCACGCGTTGAAGCCCCAGCGGCGCAACACGGCCGTCACGCCGTCGGTGCGGTTGCGGGTCGGCACGTAAATGATCGCCGTGCCCGATTGCTGCCGAAGCAAACTTGCAGCCGCCTTGAGGCGTGATCGCTCGTCCTTATGGCGCTTGACGCTGAAGTGGAGGTTTGGTCGGTCGAACGAATGCAGCACCTTGACGGGCCGTCTGAGACGAAGGACACGAGCGATGTCTTCGCGGGTCGCCGGCGTTGCCGTTGCCGTGACCGCCGCAACGGGTGGATTGCCCAAAGCCACCCGCTGGCGCCCGAGCGCCCTGTAGTGGGGCCGAAAGTCGTGGCCCCACTCGCTGATGCAGTGGGCCTCATCAATCGCGAGGAGAGAGATCTCAACCTGGCCCCGCCGAGCGACGAGCTGCTCCACTCGCTCCGGCGCCACATACAGCAGCTTGAGGGATCCAGCCTCGAACCGGGCCCACACCTTCCCCTGCTCTACCTGCTGTTGAGAGCTGCTCAGGTAAGCCGCCTCAATCCCGCGGCGCTCGAGGGCCGTGACCTGATCCTGCATGAGGGAGATGAGCGGTGATACGACGACGGTCGTCCCGGGCAGCAAGAGCGCCGGCACCTGATAGCAAACGGACTTTCCCCCACCCGTCGGGAGAACGGCCAGCACATCTCTTCCCTTGAGAGCCGCCACGACCACACGGCGCTGAGCGAAGCGGAAGTCTGGGTAGCCCCAGAAGGCCTCGAGCGCGGTGCGGGCCCCGGCAAGGGAGATCGGACTCTGAGTATCCTGCCCAGCTGTGAGCGCGCCCGTTGACCTAGCGAGGCCATAATCGGTCGGCATGGTGAAGCACGATACGGCGGTACAGCGGCGGGGATTGGATCAAAAAAACGCAGCCAATGATCGATCTTGAGGGAATCACATCCCGTAGGTCGAGTCGCTGTTTCCCCAGGCATCGGGCGGTGGAGCTCGAGGTGCAGCCTCTGTAGGGCCACGAAAAAACCTCGCCAGGTAGGCGAGGCAGAGTGGAGTACGGTAGGGAACCGGAGTGATCGGCGTCCGGCACTGCGCATCAAAGGTCAGCACGGTCCCTCAGCGACAACATGCGCCCCGCACGGCACCGAGGGTGTGGATGACCGGCAAGCCATCAGCCGAACTGCTTCCCAAGGAACCTCTGACGAGCGTGCCAAAGACACGCCCAATCCGGCTCCCTACCGTGGAACTAAGATGCTTGAATGGCACCGATTGCAACAGGGCAGTCTTGGGACTCCAGCATGTGCGTTTTGGGGACAAGGGCGAGTGAGAAGTTCCTTCCCGGACGCCCAAGCGGCAGGTCGCTGCAAGATCTTGCAGTGGCAGGGGGCCCGTAGAGGTCACTTATTGCCGGCCCTACTTTATGGAAGAGAAACCCCTGGACACAGGCCCCGGTGTCAAGCGCCAGGTGCCTAGGCCGTCTCTATCAGCGAGAATCAGCTTAGTTCTGCGCTATCTGTGGCCCTCGGTGTACGCCACCGCGTAGGTGATCACACACATCGTCCTGTATTCACCGTGCTCACCACATGCGACGCCAACCACGCGAAGGTCGGGATTGAAGATGTTCGTACGGTGTCCACGGTCGCGGACTCCGTCATCGATAATGAGTTGCATCACGACCTCCCGCCCGTCACTCGGCCCATACGCGATGTTCTCGGCCATGGAACCGTGCCACGTCCCGTACCGACTCACCCGCTCCCACGGCTGGCTACCGTCGCTTCCGACGTGGCCCGTACCGCTCCGGGGTCCGTGATCTCGCACGTGGTCACGGGCACCGAGCGACATGCCTTCTGACGACGTGACGGGAGACAGCGGGTCGGAGCGGCGCAGGAAGCGAATGGCCTCGTCGACGGCCTTCTTGCCCTCCTGAGTGATGATCGGAATCTCGCCCGGGCGCTCGAGTCGGTCGCCCTGAAAGTGCTGTCGAAAATCCTCGAGAAACGAGGCGTAGCGCTGGGGATCGCTGCGGGCGAGGCTGTGCTCCCGGACGATTTCCATCTCCAGGCGCGACAGGTACGAGGCCGTGGTCG
>JBDHDY010000627.1:0-2361 GCA_039591275.1 Gemmatimonadota bacterium
CTTACCGATATCGACATCGGTCACTTCGCGGTCCAGCCCGCTGGCAGTGACATAATGAAGGTGTGGAGCGGGGAGCATATCTACCAGCAGCTGAGCGACGAACAGATAGGTCAGTTGCGCAGGCTCCTCGCCAGCGGGTTGGACGAGGGTGGGCTCGGTATCGGATTCGGAATCACCTACACGCCGGGTGCCGACCGCACGGAAATTCTGCGGCTGTTCGAGCTTGCCGCCGAGCGGGACGTGCCCGCCTACGTGCACCTGCGGGGGGCCAACTCCGGCGGAACATTGGGAGCTTTCCAAGAGGTTGTCTCCAACGTTGCGTCCACCGGCGCGTCCGCGCATGTCGTGCACATGAACAGCAGCGCAGACGAGCTGGCTCGCGTAACCCTACAGATGATCCGCGGCGCGCGGGAGCGCGGCCTCGACGTAACGACCGAGGCGTATCCTTACACCGCAGGGTCCACTTTGATCGAATCGGCACTGTTTGACTCGTGGGAAGGGTTGGACGATTCGGCGTATGGGCGACTCCAGCGGGCAGGGAGCACTGAACGTCTGACCACGACGAGTTTTCGGAGGTATCGAGCGCAGGGTGGATGGGTGATCATTCACGGGCGGAGCGAGGAAACGAACGAGTGGATCGTCGCCCAACCGGACGTGATGCTCGCGAGCGACGGAATCCCTTTCCTTTATGTAGCGGCCCATCCGCGAGGTGCCGGAACGTTCTCCCGTGTGCTGGGCCACTATAGCCGCGAACGCGGCGCGCTCACGCTGATGGAAGCGCTGGCCAAGATGACGATCTTGCCGGCAAACCGGCTAGAAGGAGCAGCACCGGCCATGCGGCAGAAGGGTCGCGTACAGGAGGGAACCGACGCCGACCTCACGGTCTTCGATCCAGAAACGGTCATTGACGAGGCCACATATGACAACCCCACGGCGCCGTCGAGCGGCATCCACTTCGTGTTGGTCGCAGGAACGTTGGTGGTAAGGGACGGCCAGATCGTCGAGGGAGTATTTCCCGGTAGGGCGGTCGTGAGGGTGAATTGAGATTCTAGATTGGCGATTGGCGAATGGATACCATCGCGTCGAGCGGTCAACGGAGGTTGGCGAATGAGTTAACTCATCGCTCGGCGGGTCGTTCGCTGAAGCGACAATCTATGACTCCCGTTCACGGGGAGGCCAGCCGAGCTTGTCCTGAGCCTGTCGAAGGGCCACGGCTTCAGCCGCTCGCTGGGCTTTGGTCGGAGACACAATGAGCCGTATGAATCAAAGAGCTCACCGACACTCACTCTCGAATTGTTACTTTGGGCCCACACTCGTGTTGCTGGTGACGTCATTCTCGGCCGCCACCGCGCTCGCACAGGAATCCGTCAGCAGCTTCTCCATCGCGGGATACGAAGTGGAGGTCAGCGGCGACCTCGGTGGTTTCTCCCTGGCCGTGGAGACACGTGAGCTCGAGCCGGGGCTCGAAGTCGCGCAGTTGCGCCTGACACGACCGACAGCAGCTGCACCACAACCATTCTCCCTCAAATGGTCCCTTCCATCACATGACATCCAGGGTCAGTGGACCAGCAGCAGCTATTTCAACAAGTCTCTGAACCCCGATTGGTATCCCTCGAGCGTCACATCGATGTTGGCGAGAAACGCACCGGTCATGACCTTGTTCGGGAGCGACGATCACAATCGTTTGACGTTCGCCGTCTCCGATGCGTTGAACGTAGTGTTGCTCAAGGCCGGCGTGAGGGAAGAGGACGGTCTGATCTACGGTCAGATCAATTTCTTCACCGAGAAGCATCGAGTAGTATCGAACGTGGATCTCGCGGTTCTCTTCGATCGTCGAGCGATACCGTATCACGAGGCGCTTCGCAATGTCACCGCTTGGTGGGCAGCCCGACCCGGCTACACCCCGGCAGCGGTGCCCGACGTCGCGCGGCTTCCCATGTACTCCACCTGGTACAGCTATCACCAGAGCGTGGCAGCCGATGCGCTCTTGAGAGAAGTGGAGATCGCGAAGCAGCTGGGCTTCCAAGCCATCATCGTCGATGACGGTTGGCAGACTCTCGATAGTCGTCGCGGGTACGCTTATACCGGTGACTGGGAACCTGACCGCATTCCGGACATGACAGCCTTCGTCGCTGCTGTACACGAGCGCGGCATGAAGATCCTCCTCTGGTATGCCGTGCCGCTTGTCGGTGAGCGGTCTAGGGCCTATCCACTGTTCCAGGGCAAGTATCTGCGCTACTGGAACGGTCAGGGAGCTTACGAGCTCGATCCCCGCTACCCGGACGTGCGCGAGCACATCATCGAGACTTATCGCACCGCACTCCGGGAGTGGAACGTCGACGGCTTCAAGTTGGACTTCAT
>JBDHDY010000628.1:0-2755 GCA_039591275.1 Gemmatimonadota bacterium
AAGAGGCCAATCAGCCAGAGAAGGCATCCCTAGGATTTGCGGAGGCCGGTCTTCCTGATCCCAAGCCAGAAGAAGGGCCCGCATTGGGGTTTGATGAAGGTTAAGAATGGCGATCAAAAAGGATAGCAAGGGCGGCAACAATGCCCTCTTATGGGTTGGCGGACTCGCGGCTACGGCTGGCGTATTTTATTTCACCACCCGCTATCTCAAGGAGCGGGATGAACTCATGGAAATGCGCCTGATGCAGAAGCTGAAGGCGCCAGGAGGCAATCCTGAATTGCCAGAAGCAGAAGGAGAATAAAGATGCCCAGACACAAGAAGATGCAAAGACGATTTGCCACTGGACAGGCGGCCGCTCGCGCCGGAGTGCACATTCCATCTGAGCGCGGTATGACGATGAAGCCGGGCAATGCTGTGGGGCCTCGAACGGGGGGTACAAAGGACAAAACGGCAGCGCAGATTCGCGCCGAAAAGATACTCGCATCTTTGGGCTATGCGCCCGAGTATGCGCCCGAGCATGTTAAGAAGTTTCAGTACCACTGGAACCTTGTTGTGGCCACAAATATGCTGGCAGGTGCGCCGCTTGCCGAAGATGGGATCTTGGGGCCAGAGACGCGGTCGGCCCTTGAGACTGCATTTGCTTACGCGAATAGCATGCCCAAGGATTGGATGCACTACGTTCACAAGGCGATCCAGATCGGCCCCCAAACAAAGCCGAAGCCGACCGCTAGTGGTGACATTGCGGCGCCAAGAGCTACAAAATCACGCCGTCGCAGAAGGCGACGATGATTCAGGAGGCTACAGAGACCCCTCCTGAGGAGGGCACAAATTCGGCGCAACCGCATGAGGCGATGGATGCGACTCGTGCGGATTACGAAGGATGGTGGGAGCGTGCGGCGGATCTTCACAAATATATGGCGAAGGTCCCGTCGGATGTGACGGATAAGGTGGGCATGTCGGATAGTAGAAAAAAGCTGGTTGATTCGTTCGACCAGCTTGCGTTGCCCGGCGATCTCTCCGAACCTGTCCCTCAGGGGGACGTCAAGCGGATAACTTCATGGATTGATCATGCAGAAGGCTTTGTTGGTTTCCTTTTGCAGTCCTACAAGCCCGCTCCTCCCACCACTCCTGCGCCTGTTTTGGCGAAGAGATTAGAGCAGGACGAAGATTGGCGTTGGCCGTGGATTGATGGGTGGGAAGATCCAAAGAAGCGGAAGAAGATTCTCAAGCCCTCAGGCAAGGAAGATAGCCAAGTGAAAAAACTCCTGATTGGCGGTGCTGTTTTGGGCGGCGCCCTGCTCATCGGCAAAAAATTCATGGAGACGGAGTAATGCCACGGGGCGGCGGAGGAAGAGGAGGCGGTGGTGGTCGTGGGCCTGGCGGCGGTGGTGGTCGTGGGCCTGGCGGCGGAGGTAGGCGCGGTCCTGGCGGCGGAGGTAGGCGCGGTCCTGGTGGCGGCGGTGGGCCTAGGGGCGGCGGTCGTGGACCTCGTGGTCCCGGCCCTGGCAGACGCGGAGGAGGCCGACGCGGCCGGCGCCGTAAAATGGGCCGTCGGAGGCACCGGCGCCATCATGGATACCCGTGGTACCCGTATCCTTGGTACTTCTACGGATACGACTACGAAGAGAACGTTTTCCCGGATACCTGCTGTGCTGATTTGAAGTACAACATCATCCGCTGCGAGGACACTTCTTGGCCGCTAAACGGCGCCCATGTAGATGTCTATAAGACGCGGACATATGATGGTGAGCTTTGGGCATATGTGGAGATCCCAGACCAGGCGTTGATTCCAGGCGGCGTAGAGTCTGGCTGGATGCTGGTCTGCAGCATTCCAAGATCTCGATACCCCGGACTGCAGCCGATGATGCGGGGCCGCAGGTCCAGAAAGTATCTCGGTGGCTGACATGAATGTACTTCCAGCAGTTGGATTTGGACTTCTGTTTCTCTATGTTGCCAAGGGCAATAAGCTTGAGAAACGGAAGGCGCTCAAGGAGGCCGACCGCTCTGTCTATAGGTACGGAAACCTTCCGGATATCATTGGCGACCTTGCCCCAGAGGAAGAGTTCATCATCGAACTCCCCGGCGTCGAGGAGCAGTGGCTGCTGAAGGCGACACCGCCGAATAACGAAGTGGCTCTGCAGGAGAAGATTCCAGGTAGCTGGAATCGCTTTATCTTTAGGGCCAAGAGGAAGGGGAAGGGCGCCATCGTTTTCCATCGAGCAATCTCAGCCGAGACTGAACCCCTTGAGGTCGTTGAGGTGAATATCGAGGTGCTGTAATGGGTGCTGTTGAACAAGTAGTTTCGGCAGCCAGGAAAGCGTACAACGCGGACCCCACGCCAGTACAGATGCAGAGAATCCTGGGCGCCATGATTCTCGATATGGCCGCTGTGTATCAGCAGGCCTCCGGCGTGGAGTCTGGCAACCCTCTTGCCGACGAGTGGATGGAAGACTTCAAGAACTTCCGGCATCGGTTGTACGATTACCAGATTGTCCTGAAGGCCTTCACTGGTGATATCAAGCCAAGCCTGGCTGCGAAGCACCACTACATTCCGGTGACAGACCTGCCTCGGGCGTACAATGAGTTGGTGGTTGAGCCCATCTTGGAGGGCAACGCGGCCTCCACCATCGCACCCCAGTCGCGGCCGTATTCGGCTGTGGGGCGCACGCCGGATGTGGCCACGGCAGTCAAGCTGTCGGAGCGCCTGAAGCCTATTTCGGAATACGCAGATCTTTCATGGACGCAAAAGCTTATC
>JBDHDY010000629.1:0-2349 GCA_039591275.1 Gemmatimonadota bacterium
GCTGTTGGGGACTGAGTCAGGCGGAAACACACCCGTGTCGGCGTGATGACTCGTCCGGCCAAACTCGCTGACAATCGCGCGGCGCGGGCCTTGTGTGCCGCTGTGACACAGCGTACAGCGACCACCACTTCCCTGGAAACCGGAGTCGTGGCTGTGACAGCTGGTGCAGTCAAGGCCCGCATTGTGGTTTCCGGCACCTCCGTCATTGCGATGCTGACTCGTCGTAGTGTGGCACACCTCGCACACACCGTCGTACGTAGCGTCCCCGTCTGCGTAAGAGTTCGCACCCGTCGTGGCAGTGAAGATGACATCCTTGTCTCCACTGCTCGGCGTGGGGACAATCGTTGGGATCATGTAGAGATTGCTACCTGCCTGGGCTTCGTGATCGTGGCAATCCCAACAATTAGTTGGCTGGCTGTGCTTGGAGCCGTTGTGGATGTTCACGTTCTTTGGGACGGGAACGTCGTCACCGTCCCGATTTACGGTGGCAGGCCCTGCCGGGCCGTGACACGAGAGACAAAGGTCCTCCACAACCGCCGTGTCGCGCAACGCGGTGTACGAGCCGCCGTGCAGGTCGTGGCAGAAGGCGCAGTTGTGCTTGACTTGGGCCGAGGCCGCCCCGCCTGGCAGCAGCGGTGCACTCGAGGCGAGCGCCAGAACTCCCGCGAAGACGACTAGCCGCCTCACCGCAGCGCCACTCCATTCACGAAAACTTCGACGCTGTGGGAGCGATTGCTGGTGACGAAGAGGTTCCCGTCGTTTCCGACGGCTACGTCGAGGGGAAGCCGCAGCCCAGCCATGCCGGCCCCCCTGCCACCCAGAGTTTCAACGACTTGCATCGAGGCCCGGTCGATCACCAGCACCTGAGCCAGGAGTGCGTCCGCGAGATAGATCCGCCCCTGCCCGTCCACATCCATCCCCTGGGGACGGGAGAACCCTACCGAACAATCCGACGCCCCACAGTTCCCGGCTCCCGAAATCCGGCCAAGGAAACTCCCTTCGTAGTCGAATATCTTCACCGCGGCTTCGCCACCTGGATTCCCGTAGTCGCTTACGTATACCTCACGACGCGTGGGATCTACGGCTATCCCGGTGGGCGCTTGAAGTCGTTCCTCTGTGGTTCCAGGCCCTGAGATCCTAGCTCGGGGTGTCCCCAGGTAATCGAAGACTTTGACCTCACGAGCTCCCCCATCTACGACGAAGACGAGCTCGAGCTCGGGGTCGATATCGAGGTCCGTGGGATATTCGGTGGCGTCAATACCGAACGAGTGATGTTTTCGCCCTTGCTCGGCGTCGTAGACGACAACCGTCCGCTCCGAGGAACTCCCGACGAAGATCCAGCCGCCAGCCAGCCCAACCGCCAGTGGCTTGCCGCGCATACGGAAACCGGGCCCAGGCTCCAGCGTCACTGGGTCTACGATGACGACACTTCTGTTACCGGGATCGGACACCAACAACCGGCCCATGGGAGTCACGTCCAGCCGCATGGGCGACTGCAGAGATTCGCTAAGAACCGTCTTTAACTCGGGCTCGCCGGCGCGCGGCCCCGCTAGCGGGTCCCCCTCCGTGGGGGCATCACGGTCTGCCCAGCAACTCGACGCGAATACCAGAAGCCCCGCGAGGCCGGCAACCAGCATACGACGAGGGATATGAGATCTCATGGCCACTCACCGGATCGGGCAGTCGGACTGAAGGCCCAATCCCGACAAACTCGGTCTGAATTCAGCTCAGACCGGTCTCTTTTATGTGCTCTAGATTGGCGAAACCTGACCCGCCGGCGCGATGGGCTGCATCACACCTGGGGCCGTGGCACGCCAAGCACACTGGTCTGTCTTTGACAACCAGCCGGCGATAACTTCAGCCGCTCAAACCGCACTCGGAGCCACCGCCATGACAGCTGGCTGCAACTCGACATCAAGCGACATTCGCATATCACAGCGTGCGGCCTCGCGCCTGATTGTCAGCACGCTGCTAAGCCTCACGGCATGTGCTCCCGGAGGAGAAACCGGAACTGACGGGGAGCGGCCCAACGTGGTCTTCGTTCTCATCGACGATGCGCGATGGGACGACGTGAATGAGCATCCGTTCGTGGCCTTACCCAACATTGACCGCCTCGCGCGCGAGGGCGCGTCATTTCAGAACTTCTTCACAACCGCGCCCCTGTGTTCGCCGAGCCGGGCGGGCTTCCTCACTGGCCAGTACGCCCACAACAACGGGATCACCGATAATGCAGAACGCAACGAGCAGAGTCACACGCTCGTAACGTTCCCCCGCTTACTCCATGACGCGGGCTACAACACGGCGTTCGTCGGTAAATGGCACATGGGGCATGAGGACGACTCGCCGAGG
>JBDHDY010000630.1:0-2344 GCA_039591275.1 Gemmatimonadota bacterium
AGGTGCAGTAGAGCGGCCGCCGGTCTCGTCAAGCATCTTCTAAGTTTGTCAAATCGGGGGAAAAGTGACAGGGGATAGCATCCGAAGGCGAGGGGATCTTCAGTTAACATAACAGTATAACGTATTCACTCAACCCGGCGACTGGGCGATCCAGTGGGCGCTGCGACCAGGCCGATGGGATCCCGACCGAACCTGCCCCGCCAACCACGGGGATGTGAGATACGGCGTCAGGAACTCCGCCCACATCTACTGCAGCGTGAGATGGGCAGGGAACGGTGTCGCCCTTGAGGGAGACAGTCTCGCAGGTAAAGCGAGCTGGGATGGGCCTCAAACCAAGCTTCGGAAACGGCGTCATCGGAAGGTAGCGAGAGAGAACTCGCACTTCGAGCGTCAAGGGGAGCGCGGACGGCGTTGCCCTGGCAAGTGTGCAGGCGCAGGACGTCTACACCTTCACCACCATCGCGGGAGCGACCGGGGAGCACAGGAGCCGGGTTGAGTGGGACGTATTTGATTGTTGTGCACCGTTAGAATCGCTGATGCACTGGTCGGTACTGAGGCAAGTGAGACATCTAGGCACTGGGACTGGGATACACTGAAGTGGTGATATGATGAACTGATGGTACACTAGATCAGCGATACACCGGACCAGTGACATAGAGAATTAGTATGTTCTGTTTTTCTCAGTACGTTGCTGGTGATGGGCGCAGCTCTGCGCCCAGTATCAGCGGCGCTTGCCTCGCTTGCGGAGGCTACGGCGGCGCTTCTTGGCGGCCTGGAAGAGCTTCCAACGGCGTTCTCTGTCCGCATCCAGTTGAGGGGTGGAGTGATTGTGAAAAGGTTCGTCGTTGTTGAGCAAGTGGAAGCAGATGCGATTGACGCGATGAGCGGCGTGGATGGTGGCCTCGATCTCAGACTTGCCGCGGTCAATAGCATCGAGAAAAGTGAGACCGATGGGCGCATAGTGCAAGGCGGTGCGGTAGCCCATTTGATATAGGGTATTGCGGAAAGCAGGGTCACCGTGCTTGGAGATGTGACCGACGCGGTCCGGTTTGTCACCGGACCCATCGGTGATGGGGTCCCAACCGGCCAAAGCCCAGACCTCGGCCGCGCGATGGAAGCGCCGGGCAGCGCCAACGCCAGCTAGGTAGCGAGCGGCATCGTTCACGGACAGGCCGGGGATGGCAGGGATGTGTCGTGCAGGAGTGAGCGGGATCAAAGGCTCCAAGCGACCGTGACCGTCTTCAATGAGGGTCTCGGTGTAGACATACTGTTCAAAGAGTCGCCGCACCTGCGCGGCGAGAGGAGCAGAGACATTCTTGGGAAGAAGGACGGCGTTAGCAGACCAGGAATGCAAAGTGTTTAACAACGCAGGTCCAGCACGGCCTACGTGCTGGCGATAGAGAGCCAGGATCTCTTGGTCGGACATCACACGCAGGTCGTGGGGGTTGGAACAGTACTGAAGCAGGACACGCAGACGATCCCGTTGTAAAGGGTTCGTTTGGATGATCGGTGTTGGACGGTCCAGCTCGGGATGCGCCTTGGAAAACTTGGCTACGTTGACCACAGCACCCGGCCACAGGCGGTCGAGTTGCTGGAGCAACTGGCGTTCCAGGCGACCCAGAAGACGAGATTGGGCACGGATAAAGCCGACTTCGTTGCGGACGAGCATCTCGACACCGGTGGGGAGAAAAGCTGGGTTTCCGAGACCACGAGTCATCAGATCAAACATGGCCGCCAGATCGCGGGGGTCGTTCTTGCGATGGCGCAGGTGGGTTTGCAGACGTGCTAGCTTGACCTGGTAGGGATTAAAGAACACGTACTTGATCTGTGGCCTGGCTTGCTCAACAAAGTAAGATGCGTAGCGGTCTATAAAGGTGCGCGCCCAGGACTCGTGATAGACGCCGGTGGGCTCGTGACCGAGGAGGACGAGGTCGAAATCGGCAGAGTGGATCAGCGGCTCGACGAGTTCAAAGAAGCGGCTGAGGCCGGTCTGGGTGGCCGGTAGCTTGCGTGGACGGATGAGTTCCTGGCTGGCAGCGGTGAGAGCCGTGAGCCAGTGGACATTCTTGCCCATGTCCAGGAGGACGACGAGCGTGCGCTCGTAGCCGACCTGGGCCAAGTGTTGGCGGAAAGCGGCAACGCGACCGGCGTGGTGGCTTTCCAGGTGATGTAGACGTACTTGAGCGGATTCGGTCCCTCTGTCGGGGATCTTTGATTGTGATGACACGAGAGCACCTCCTTGGGATGCGAAAGAGTTGATCCATTGAGGGTAGAGTATACCCCCATGGTGCTCTCGTGTTTATACCAGGGATCGAGGCCGTTTACTGCCGCCAAGGGTACCATA
>JBDHDY010000631.1:0-2343 GCA_039591275.1 Gemmatimonadota bacterium
AAGTGCGTGGTGCGGTCCGCGCCCTGGCCGAAACCCATAGGAGAAGCCGAGAAAATCCGTTTCGTAGATGCAGTTCAGGACCATCACGAGTGCACGCTGGACCAGTTTGTCCTCGAGCGTCGTAACCCCCAACGGTCTCTGCCCTCCATCCCCCTTCGGGATGTAAACTCGTCGAACCGGCTTTGCCCGGTACGCCCCTCGTCGTAAGCGGCTGGAGAGAGCTGCGAGGTTCGTTTCCAGTTGCTCTCCGTACCTCCGCCATGTCTCCCCGTCTATTCCAGGTGCAGCATCTCGCTTGAGACGCCAATACGCCTCACGCAGTGTTGTGATGTTGTAGACATGATGCAGGAGCGCCGTGAACCGTATCTCTTTGTCTTCCTTCGCTACCTGCCTTATGCGAGCCCGCGCACTGTGCACACTTTCCCGGCTCTGTGTCCGGCGCGTGTTTTGCTGGGTCGCATTCCCCTTGGCCCGCCTCCTTCCCTCCGTTCCCTCCGCAAGCGGTTTGCCGCCGTCCTTCGTCGCTTTAGGTGCCCCTTGGCTGTCTCCAGCGTTTCCACCTTCGTGCCCGTTTAGGTTTGCCATGGCTTCGTTCTCCAGCTTCTCCCGCTGTTGTTCGGGTACTTCGTCGGTACTATGAGGCGGTCAGACTCCCTGTTCCGTTCATCGATGGCTTGAGTCCTCGGACTTCCCATCGCGGCCCACAACTCCATCTTTCCGTGGGCGGTCACAGGGTCTCCCGGTTCTCGCACAAAGTGCTTCCACGCATGCTCGGGGTCTTCGACCACGCCAGGTCCCTCCACACCTCGCCTTGGCGGTGTGTCGGGTGTTGCCTTCGGAATCCGGAACCACCTCGGCACCTGGAACTGAAACTCCTTTTCGGGGCTCAATACCCGGCCTGCGTGTGCCCCTGCTAACGCTTCGGGCACGCCCTCTCGGTCGTGTCCACATAGCTCGGGGTCATCGTGGGTGGCTAGCCCTTCAATGCGCGAATCCCTCCTTCGCTGCACTTTGCCGGTTTATCCCGGCGCTTCTCCGGACCGAGTAACCAAAAGTAACACGATCTCCTTCTCGAGCCGCAACGCAGCGAGAGTCTCCTCGCCACTACTCGTCGCTCACGATACAAGTTCCCCTGTGCAGCCGATAACCCGGATCGCAATCCCAGTCGTGCCCGGAGTAGCCGACGTGAGCGTTCGCCGGAACCTCGAGGACCACGCACGAATCGCCGCGTTTTTCGAAACCTCGGTCGCACTCCCAATCCAGTCCCGAATAGCTGAGGTAGCCGTGGGGAGGCACTTCGACCGGGGCGCAGGACTCGCGTTTCTTCCGGAAACCATGATTACATTCCCAGTCGTTCCCCGAACGCACGAGATGGCCTTCGACAGGTATCTCGAAAGGCACGCACGTCTCGCCGTGTTGCCGGAATCCTCCATCGCATTTCCAGCCATCTCCGGCGTGGTCGAGATACGCGTGCGCCGGGACGTCGATGCTCACACACGATTGGTCGATTTTCTGGTAGCCTCGATCGCACTCCCAGCGGCTCCCACTAGAATCCAAAAAGGCGTTTGCTGGTACTTCGAGTACGGCACATGCCTTGTTGACCTGCCAGTAGCCACGGTTGCACTCCCATCCGTTACCGAAATAGTCCAGGCGGGCGTTTGGAGGGACTTGGATTGCGACGCATGACTCACCGAGTTGCTGATAACCTCGAGCACACTTCCAGCCGCGCCCGCTAAAATTCAGCAGGGCGTTTGGTGGTACTTCGACTACGATGCATGCCCCGTCGGCCTCTCGGTAACCTCGCTCGCACTCCCATCCGTGCCCGCGGGAATCCAGAAACGCATTACGCGGGACTTGGATTGCCACGCATAACTGATCAACTTGCTGGTAACCTCGATCGCACTCCCAACCGCTGCCGGAGGGCTTCGCGTGAGCGTTGGGAGACTGCTCGATCGGGTCGCCTTGTGCCGATGCCACCCCAGGGGCGAGCGCCAATACCGTAAGGAAAAACAGAGACCGAAATGAACCGGCCCGTCGTACTTGTTTTGTTTTCATGAACTCATCCTCTCCGTCGCCGTGTAGGCGAGTCCTCGGACGCACCGTGCTCTTCGGCGCCGTTGACTTTCAACGCCGTACGGGACATCCCCTTTTCTGCCCTCTTTCCCGGCGACTTCTGGGCCCGAACCTCGATACCCGCCCTCTCATCTCCTGGAATAAGAGCAATGGAAGAAGAAAGGGCGGCGATGACCGCCCTCTCACCGATTGAGAAGACCCTTTAGGACGCTAGCCCTGCAGAAATCTTGTGAAAGGTCGAGTTCGAGACCTCAAAAGTTCTTACTTGCG
>JBDHDY010000632.1:0-2343 GCA_039591275.1 Gemmatimonadota bacterium
TCAGCGCGCGCAGAACGCCAGACACTCCGGTTAGGCACTGGCCAGTGCCGACAGACTGGACGAAGGCATCGACCTTACCGCGTGACTGCGCCCACAGCTCCTCCGCCAGAGGAGCGTAGCCCGCAGCCGCGTCCGAGTTATTGAACTGGTCGGCGTAGAAGCTGCCCGGTACGGCGCTGAGGTCCACAGCCCTGGCCATCATCCTCTGGATCAACTCCTTGGTGGTCCGACCTCCTTCGCTCCGGATCTCGACCACGGTCGCCCCAAGCGCACGCATATGGTCGCGCTTCTCGCGGCTGAAGGCGTCAGACGTGACAAGCATGATGGGGAATCCGCGAGCTGCACAGACGAACGCCAGGGAGGTTCCGGTGCTCCCTCCTGTGTACTCGACCACCCTTCCGGAAGCCGACTGGAGTTCCCCCGGTTTTGTGAGCACCTCGAAAGTGGGATAATGGGTCCCACAAGGAGGTGTTCGGATGCCCCGAAGAAGGTTCGCTCGAGAATTCAAGCTTGAAGCCGTCCGTTTGGTTAGGGAAGGCGGCATGACGGTGGCGCAAGTAGCTCGGGATCTCGAGATTAACGCGTCACTCCTCTCCCGGTGGAAGAACCAGTTCGAGAAGGAAACAGACCGAGCTTTTCCAGGGAAAGGGCACTCAGTTGACGATGAGCTCCAGAGGCTGAGGCGGGAGGTGAAGCGTCTGGAGATGGAACGGGATTTTTTACGAAAAGCGGCGGGGTACTTCGCGCGCGAGAAGTCGTGAAGTTCGCCTGCATCCGGGACCACATGGGCAAATACCCGGTCCGGATGATGTGCCGCCTTCTCAAGGTTTCGTCCAGTGGGTTCTATACGTGGCTTCATCGTCCGGAGAGCCGGCAATCCAAGCGACGTCGACTCCTCACGCTCTTCATACGGTCGATCCACGAGCAGTCACGTCGGAACTACGGTAGCCCCCGCGTTTTCAAGGATCTTCAAGAGCGGAAGATCCCTTGTGGACGTAAACTGGTGGCTCGCTTGATGAGAGAGAACGGATTGAAGGCAAAACATCGAAAGAAGTTTAGACCGACAACGGACTCCAAGCACTCTCATCCCGTCGCGCCGAATCTCCTGGATCGGCAATTCGAAACCGACGCTCCCAACAAAGTCTGGGTTGCCGACATAACCTACATATGGACCCGTGAGGGGTGGTTGTACCTGGCCGTCATCTTGGATCTCTACGGTCGCCGGGTTGTCGGGTGGGCTCTCCGGCGCAGGATGAGCCAGGAGCTGGCATTGGAGGCTCTCAGGCGAGCCATAGCCCTGCGCAATCCTGGGCCGGGCCTGATTCATCACTCCGACCGTGGAAGCCAATATGCCAGCCGTGCGTATCAGAAGCTCCTTCGTTCCCGGGGCATTCTCTGTAGCATGAGTCGGAAAGGGAACTGTTGGGACAATGCGGTCGCGGAGAGCTTCTTCCGATCGCTCAAAACCGAGGGCCTTGACCTCCCTCTGACAACGCGAGAGGAAGCTAACCGCTGTCTCTTTGATTACATCGAGGTGTTCTACAATCGAAAGAGGCTTCATTCTTTTCTCGGATACGTCAGCCCGGCTGACTTCGAAAGGATGAGGCAAGTTGCTTAACCAAGTGCTCACAATTCCGGGTCAACTCCACCCTGCTGAACCATAGCCCACCATCTGCCAAGCCCTTGCTTGTGGAGGCTAGAGGTGGACTTGCTGCCTGATGGTCTCCCCCTGCCGCATTGACCTTCCAGGGGGGTGAATTCCTCTCACCCATATCCCAATTAGCGTCTCGCAGTCCTGCATCATTTGGCCCCCGTTTGCGCATGTCTTGATAGGAGATGCCGAGCTGAGGCTGGGGACACCATAGGTGACCTCACAACGCTTGAGTCCGAGGGGATCAACACATGAAGCGCTCTAGGTTGTCTTAAAAGGAGGTGTAGCATGAGAGTGCCAATAGGGTCCATGGTACTTTGCGTTCTCCTCGTTGGAACATCTTTGCCATGGACAGGTCAAGCCACCGCGCAGATTCCCTCGTTCGAGCTGTATCGCCTTCCGGAACTTGACGGAGCAGCGAGTGAGGCCAATGGAATCCTTCCTGGGACTCTTCCTTATGAGCAAGTGGTCATAGTCGGCCGCAGCAAGAACGCTGAGGACACCTGGTCAGGATGCCTGTGGGTGTCAAGGATCGATGTTTCTTATTGGGATATCTATGCCTTACCAGCGCTCGTGGAGGGCAAGGACTCTTGGGCGAATGGAGTTGGTCTTGTAGGGGACGATTTGGTCTTTGATATATGTGGGGCAGCAATGAACGCTGCCGACATGATGAAGCCGTGTCTCTGGAGCTG
>JBDHDY010000633.1:0-5992 GCA_039591275.1 Gemmatimonadota bacterium
CCTGAACCAGGTCCACAATCTCCGGGGGGTGGAGATCCATCTGCCCACGATCCGCCAGGCCAAAGAAGAGGGCCGGACCCGGTATGTGGGCGTCACCACATCATCCGTCCGCCAATTCGAGCGAATGGAGCAGGTCATGCGAAGCGAGTCACTGGACTTCGTCCAGCTCAACTACTCCCTTGCGGAGCGTCAGGCCGCCGAACGGCTGCTTCCGCTGGCGCAGGACAACGGATTTGCGGTCCTGGTAAACGAACCCTATAACGTTGGCAGACTGTTCGGCGCGGTGCGGGGACACGAACTTCCCCCATGGGCCGGCGAACTCGACTGCAACAGCTGGGGACAGTTTTTCCTGAAATACATCCTCGGCCATCCAGCCGTGACGGCCGTGATCCCGGCGACGTCGGATCCCGAGCACCTCGTCGACAACATGGGCGCCGGGCTCGGACGACTGCCGGACGCGCCAATGCGCAGGCGCATGGAGCGGTACTTCGACGGGTTGAATTGATCCTACTGCAACGACGCGCTGGGAGGACGACAGTGACAAATCCACACTCATTTGCACGCGCACTGTGCATCATAACCCTGCTAACGACCCTTGCTTGCGGCGCGGCTGAAGATGACGATGCCCTCGTCTCCCTCGCACAGGCGCTGACCTTTCACGCCTCCTTCGACAACGGCCCCGACGCAGACTTCGCGTTGGGCGACGGAACGCTATACACCGCTGCCTCGTACGATGAGCAGGATGATGCGGCAGCGGGTATCGGCAGCCCGGAAATCGAGATTGTCGAAGGCTCAGGACGGTTCGGCAACGCCCTCGAGTTCAAGAGCAAGAACACTCTGGCCGTTTTCTACAGAGCAGAGGATAACGTCGTTTTCTCGGAAGCGGACTGGTCGGGTACGGTGTCGTTTTCTGGGTCGATTTCACGAGCGAGAACCCGCGGCAGTTCCGCCTCGGCATCTTCGGCGATCTGGCAGTCTGGAATCCTGATAACCTTTCCTCGAGCAACTATCCCTTCTTTCTCGAGCGGCTGATTGCGGTGGACCAACCGCCCTTTAGGAGAGGGCAGTGGACGCACGTCGCCATCACCTTCACCGGGCTAGGAAGCCAACAGGGCGGAGTTGGGAATCTCTACCTGAACGGGGTGCCGCAGCCCAAGACCATGGAGGGAATCGCGGAGCCGTTCACTTGGAATATGTCGCGAGCCGCGATCCGACTCGGTGTCAACTACGTCGGACTGTATGATGAGCTCGCGCTGTTCAATCGACCACTGAGTGCCGAGGAGGTGGGTACGCTCTACGAGTTGGAGCCCGGGGTGACCTCCCTGCGGCGCTGAGCCACGGACTTCACAGAAGAAACAAATCTACGCGGATCACTCCGATGAACGGGGGGGCGGCCGCGCCCCCCTCCGACAGGCTCAGGACAGGCTTCGAGACGCCGCGTCCCTGAGGAGCACGCCGAAGGCGTGCGTCTCGAAGGGCGAGGCTCCTCAGGGGCGCGGCGACCGCCCATCATTTCTTACCGGCCCCTCTCACCCCTCACCGCTCACCGCTCACCTCCTCACCGCAATCCCTGCACCTCGAAGCGGGCCCCGAAGAGGAGAGTGCCGGATCCGAGGAACGCCCGCGCAGGGAACTCTCCGGTGAAATATGTGCGATACACGCGATTGAAGTCATCGTAGAGGGAGACATCCGAGCAGAACACCTGCACCACGACGAGGTCCTCCATCGTCATGCCCCAGAACACCTGCACCACGACGAGGTCCTCCATCGTCATGCCCGCCGCCTCGAGGGTGCTTTTTATGTTATCGAGAACAAGCGTAGCCTCGGCCTCGGTTGTGGACGGCACCTGTTGTCCATCCTCCAGCCCGATAGTCCCCGAGAGGTATAGCGTATTGCCTACCTGCACTGCGCCACTGAAAGGCAGGGCCGTCGCGTCCGATGCCACTCGCGGATTGATGTAACGCCGCGTCTCCTGTGCCGACAAGTCAGTGGAGCTGGCGGCGACGAAAACTCCGAAAGTAAGAACGGCAAGTGTCCGGATGCTCATGACTCATTCCTCCTGAGATAAGGTCCCTGCCCTGCCGGAAAATATCCCACCGCGGTCAGGACGCGAAGAAGTTGAAAAACGTGCCTCTGCCCTGCTCCAATGCTCGCTGGTAAACCGCTGCAGCTCCAGCCGCGTCTTGCAGCCCGGTCCCGGTGGCATCGAAGATGATGATCTCCTCATCAGACGTCCGTCCGGGCTTTTGCCCCGCAAGGATTTGACCCAGTTCCGCATGAACGTCGTTGCAAGTGACATAACCTTGACTGATGGCGTGGTGCAGCTCGCCAACCTTGGCGCACTGCTCCAAGAGGTCGACTACCACGGTGTTGCCCTCCATCAGGCGCGGATCAAGTTCCCGTTTCTCAGGACTATCAGCTCCCACAGAAGCGAGAAACATGCCTGACGGTACGTACTCTTTCTCGAGATAGTACTCCCTCGACGGGCTGCACGTGACGCACACGTCGCTGTTACCCACGGCGCTTGCCACGTCGCTGGTCGCCGTCACAGGAAAACCGAGCCGTTGGGTCATTTCGGACGCAAACCCCTCCGCAGTCTCTGCCGCGCTGTCGTACGCGTAAGCGCGGTCGATGGGTAGCACGAGGGCAAGGGAGCTGAGCTGGACCCGCCCCTGATTTCCGCACCCACAGATCGTCACCACGCTCGAATCCTTTCGCGCAAGGTACTTGGCAGCTACGGCAGTCGTGGCGCCCGTGCGCCGAATCGTGATCTCGATCGACTCCATCAACGCCAGCGGATAACCATTGTCCCCGTCACACAGCGCTATCGTGCCTTGGATGTTTGGCATCCCAAACCGAGCCACGTTCTGAAAGAAGCCACCGTTTAGCTTGAGCCCAAAGTACGTTCGGGGTTGCTTGAGGCCGCCGGTCTTGATGTGAAACTCACCATCGGGAGTATCGACGTGAAGCAGGCCTAGAGTGAGCGTCTCTCCCAGAGCATGACACCGAAAAGCGCTCTCGACAATGTCGAGGTAGTCACCTAGATCGAGTAACGATAGAATATCTTTACGGTTCAGCAGCAATGTTCCCTGCTGTGGCGTGTTGTGCGATGTCATTTGTGCACCTTCTGCAACACAGATTTCTCAAGACGCCACAGATTCACGCGGATCGCTCCTATGAACGAAACGATCCGCGCCCATCTGCGGTCTTCTGCGAAATCAGTGGCTAGCGGTTACTCCCACCTCCAATCGGATCACCCGGCGCAACCTGCATAGCCGGACCCGGGATAGTGTTTTCTAGTCGATTTTGCCAGCGACGGATGTCTGTGGCTACCAGTCGCGCGTGAGGTGAAGGCTCGCCCTGTGCTTCCAACCGACCGGCGAGCCGATGCACACGGTCCGCGAGAATGGCTCGAACTTCAGCAGAATTGTCGCCCGAGCTTGCCTGAACCATCATCTCATCCACGACGACGCGCTGAATCACGTGCAGCACCCTCATCCGATATTCGTCCCGCGGGGCACTGGCGTTCCACGTGACTTCCATCAGCCGGTCGACGACCTCCTCGAGGTTCGGGTAGTCACCCATGCTGCCGAAGACGACCAGTCGCGCCATGCGCCGCGGATGCAACAGCTGTTGTATGGAGAAACTGGCAGATCCCTCGGCCGCGCCCAGGGGGTCGAAGAGGAGGCCGGTGTATCCCTCGAATTTCACCCCTTCGTCCCTGCGATACGCCGCCGGCGGGATCATCTGCACGATCCGCTCGGGGATGGCGAGGAAGTCCACGGTGAGTGTCGAGAGCACAGTCTCGAGGGCATCCCGCTGTTCTTCCGCCGGAACGATCGTGTAGGGAGTCTGGCCGTCGCCCCGCAGAGCGTAGCGGTAGTCGGCGCCTCCCAGGCTCTGCGCCCCTGCGGTGAGCTGGAAGCGGTGATGCATGTACAGGGGGAAAAGCACGGTTTCGAGTGCCGACAGCGGCTCACCGCGCCGGATCACCTGGGGCCCGAAGTTGGCCCCATTGTCCCACACGGATGCGTACTGATGGCCGGCGCCGCGGAAATTGTTGTTGTTGTGAGCCATGAAGAGGAGACCGCGCCGCATCCCGTCCTCGGTGATTGCCCGAAGACCTTCGCGCTCGTTCGTGCCAGCCGGGAAGTCTTGATACAGCCACGTGACCCAGAGGTTGTCGAACTCCCCGATGCGCCGGAGATAGGCGTTGGAGAGGTCCAACTCTCCGCTTGATGTGATCTCGACAAGAGGTGCCGGGTAGTCCATCACGCTCTCCCGCCCATAGGAACTCGTGAGATAGTTGTGCGGGAAGCCCAGCGTGTGGCCCACCTCGTGGGCTGTGAGTTGGCGCCAGCGGGCGAGAGCCATTTCCAAAGCGTCGCTGTCATCGGCTACCTGGGCGAGGTATTCGAAGTCGGGCGCGGCCGCGAGCCCACACGCGTCGTAATACATTCCCTGGTCCTGGGGAAAGGGAGCCACCATGCCCTCGCCCATGAGATAGTCCTTCCGCAAACGCAGGCCGCCCAAGTTCACGTTCCCCTTGATGATTTCACCCGTCCGGGGATCGGTGACGGACCCGCCATACGAGTAACCCAGCGTACGACGATGCGTGTAGTGAATCATGTTGTAGCGGACGTCATTGGGATCGGCGTCGGACGGCAGTACTTCCACCCGGAACGCGTTGATGTAGCCTGCCGCTTCAAACGCCTGGTTCCACCAGCTCGCTCCCTCGATCGCCGCGTTGCGGACCTGCTCCGGCATGCCGGGATCAACGTAATAGATGATCGGCTCCACGGGCTCGGAACGTGCTGCGCCCGGGTTTCTCTTCTTTAACCGGTGCCGAGCAACCCAATGAATCTGAAGATTCGAATCGATGGGACTGGCGAAGTCGTACACGGATGGTCCGTTAACGCCGACCCTGGGATCCATCACTCGCGGCGTGTACCCGTCATCCGGGAGCTTCACGAACGAATGGTGCTCCCTGAGTGTGACCGCATAGCCGGTCGCGGCGACCCCGCGAACCAACTGCCCAGGGTCATCGCCGGTGAAGGTGAGGATAACCTCCACTTCGGTGTTCTCCGGGAATGACTTGGTGCGTGGCAGGTGGAAAGTACTACGGCTCTTGTCGACCTCGAAACGTCCTTGGCCGCTTCCTTCCATCTGTCTCGCTGCGCCGCGGGCATCCCGCAGGAAGAAATCCGTGGCGTCGACCAGCACCGAGTTCCCCGTCTGCGCCACAATCTCAAAGCCCCAGTGGACGGAGGGTGCAAAGGCATCGCGCACCGAGCGAACTTCGTCGGGATTGTCACTGAACGCCCGGTAGCGGTAGTTGGGCTCCCAGATCAATACGCGCGGCCCCACTCTCTTCGCCTCGAAGAGATATGTTCCACGAAGCTGACCACGGTCGATGTTGACCGGATTGCTGCCGAGTCCCGACCCCATGGAGATCTGATAAATGAACTCCGTGTCGAGCTTGTCGATCTCCCAAAACATCTTCCCCGTGGCACCATCCCAATGCAGGTTGAAGAACCCCTCCATCGTGGTCATTCCGGCGGTTCTCTCAGAAATGGAGGGTAGTTGCTGTGCCTGAACCGACCACAACGCGGGACTAAGCAGTCCAACGGTGGCCAGGCTGATTGCCCAAAGCCGTGCCTTCAACAGGACCGGCGTTTTCCGACTACACGATGATGTCATGATTCTGTGCCTCGATTCGTTGGTGTAAAGTGATCTAGCGTCATCTCAATTCACGTGTGTGTGGCCATGAGATCTGCCATTGGAGATTGGCGAGCGGCAATTGGACTCATATCGCCATTCTGGAATCGCCATCCTGCACTCGCCGATCATATTGGGTCGAGCACGCCGGTGAGCCAGCGAACCACGCTGAGGCAGAATTGTGCGTCTTGGGGTGCGGCTGGGTGATTCATGCCCATCGGGTTCCGCTCGGGCCCGCTAACTTGCGCTGAGCACATCGCGGCCTCGCCGAGGA
>JBDHDY010000634.1:0-2543 GCA_039591275.1 Gemmatimonadota bacterium
CCCGGAGCGCGCGGCGTTCGCGGTGCGCTTTCGGCCGCAGACTCGGCGCGGGCCAGGGCGGATAGAGCCAGCCAAATCCGCTGACACAGCGGCCAGCTGTGTGCGGCCGGCTGCCGGCGGTTCGACATCGGTAGCCGGCCGTTGCTAGCTGGTGCTTGAAGACTCCCCCCTTTCCCCCCAATTCTCGCCCGCCATCTCTCTCGGCCTCGTGGTCTCACGACTCGCCGAGTCAGTGTCCCCACCGTAGTTTTTGACAGTTGCATCAGGCCCGCCGATGCGCGAACCGACTCGACACAAATGCAGGAATCAATCATGGATAAATCGACCGCAAAGAAGCTCTGCCGGCTCAGCGCTGCAGCAGCCACCGTCCTCCTGGTTCCCGTTTCTGTTATCGCCCAGGACGCTAGACCGGCGGGATTCTCTCACGCCAACGCATCACGCCAGGCATCCCTGGAACGTCAGATCATGGGGTTCCCAGACGCCGCACGGATGTTGGTGTACCACCGGGCCATGACCGCAGAACCGCATCACGCCGGCACACCGGCCAACGAAGAAACGGCGGAATATTTTGCTGAGCGGCTCCGGGAATTTGGGTTCGACTCCATCATCATGAATCGCTATGAGGTATTGCTCCCACGACCGATCGAACGGGACGTGAGACTGCTTTCACCAGAGCGATACCGGCTGCAACTGAGGGAGCCGGCCTTGGATCCGGATCCCGACACCAGAAAAGGAGGCGTTCTCCCCACCTTCAACGCCTACTCAGCAGATGGCGACGCGACCGCAGAGGTCGTGTATGTGAATTACGGAATCCCCGAGGACTACAGCGTTCTCGATTCCCTCGGGATTTCCGTGGAGGGGAAAATCGTTATTGCCCGTTACGGTCGCAGCTGGCGGGGAATCAAGCCGCGGCTGGCTGCGGAGCGGGGAGCCGTGGGCGCACTCATTTACTCCGACCCCGAGGACGATGGTTTCGTACAGGGCCCGGTCATGCCGGATGGAAGGTGGCGGCCGGAACACGGCGTGCAGCGCGGATCCGTCATGGACATGCCGACGTATCCCGGGGATCCCCAGACGCCGGGGCGGCCCTCCAAGCCAGGAGCCGTGCGTATTCCTTTAGAGGAAACACCTACGCTCCAGAAGATTCCTGTTCTCCCGATCTCTTACGCTGATGCAGAACCCATCCTGAGAAACCTCGGCGGCCCGATGGCGCCAGAGGCATGGCGGGGAGGCCTGCCGACCACCTACCGAATGGGCCCCGGGCCGGCAACGGTACGCATGCGGTTGCGCTTCGATTGGTCCGTGCGTCCCATCGTGAACGTGATCGGAATATTGCGAGGCACCGATGAGCCAGAAAAGATTGTTATGGCCGGGGGGCACCGCGATGCGTGGACGTTCGGCGGCCGTGATCCGATAAGTGGAGCGGTTTCACTGCTGGAGACAGCACGCAGCATTGCGGAGGCCGCCAAGCAGGGACAGCGACCAAAGCGATCCATTGCCATCGCGAGTTGGGATGCTGAGGAGTATGGACTGATCGGTTCTACGGAATACGGTGAGGAATTCGGCGATCAACTCCAAGGCAACCTCGTGGTTTACCTCAACCGTGAGAGTTATACCGCAGGCCCGTTCAACTCTTCTGGTGTTCACTCACTGCAGCCTCTCGTGAGCGAGGTGGCCCGTCTAGCACCAATGCCCGGCGATACCCAGACCGTGTACGGCACGTGGCTCAGGCGGCAAGGCGATCCCGGACACGTCCACATGGACGGACGCACCGACGTTCGCCTCGGCGCTCTGGGATCCGGAAGCGACTACACAGTATTTGTTGATCATCTGGGTGTGCCTTCGCTGGGATTCGGCTTTAGCTCCGGCAACGGCATTTATCATTCTAGGTACGACACACACTTCTTCTTCACCTCATACGGCGACCCGGAGTTTGTTTACGGCGAGCGCCTGGCCGAGCTGGTCGCGCTCTTCATCATTCGTATGGCCAACGCAGACATTCTGCAGTTCGACTACGCTGCAACGGCGGAGACGATCGATCGGTATCTCGATGAATTGAGAGAAGAGCTCGAAAAGCGCAATCTCAGACGGGAAATCGACCTACGACCAGTGAGGCTTGCTAACCGCCGACTCGGAGCAGCTGCGGTCACGTTGAACAGTGAACGGGATCGCCTGCTAAGCCTGGCCGAGGGCACACTGCAAGCCAACAAAGATGCCATTCGGCAACTGAACCAATTGTTGCTCGACGCGGAGCAGGGTTTCCTGCACGAGCCTGGACTTCCCGGTCGCTCCTGGTATCGGCATCAACTGTACGCGCCGGGGTTCTACACAGGCTACGGTGGTCAAAACACTGCCGGGGGTCCGGGAGGCGATCGAAAAGGAAGATCCGGAAGAGGCCAATCAAATGGTCGAGGCGCTCGTCGCGGCTCTGGATCGGGTGCGCGATGTGTTGGTGGAAGGGATCGTGGTAGCGGCGGGAATCAAGTGAGAAGTAAGAAGTGAGAAGTGAGAGGGAAAATTAGGGAGAAGGGAGAAGGGAGAAG
>JBDHDY010000635.1:0-2340 GCA_039591275.1 Gemmatimonadota bacterium
AAACTCTCTGACTCTCGTGCGCCGGTCAAAACTGGCGAGGTGTTGCGAATGTAAGTTTCGTACAGCGAAGGAGGTAGCGATCCACGCTGGCCCCGAGTCATGCGCCGTCGTCTGCGAGGACGGAGGTGAAGCGTTGACAGGGGCACGTGTAGGCCGGGTATTGAGCCGCGAAAGAGAGAGAATACATCGGGGTGCCGACGCTTTGAGAGTCAGCGGAAGGCCACATCCGGTTCGTCGTTATCGCGAGACGAGCCGGGACCCCGCGCGGTCAGAGACCCCGTGCATGCACGCTAAGCACCTCGTTCAGGAACCGGGAGATCCCACGTCTGCCTGCGGAAGAGAGGGCCGCAGGCCGCATCGGGAAGTCCAAGGACGCACGCCGATGACGGACGGTCGTGGGAAGTCGGACAGCCCCATAGTACCGAGGAAGCCGCCGAACAAGACCGGAAACCGGTTGTGGAGGCGGTGGAGGGAAGGGGGATGACCAAGGGGAATCTGCCTGAGCGCAACGCGCCCCGGACACAGAGCCGGACCAGTGCGCCCAGCGCGCTTGAGCGGATACGACAGGCAGCAAGGAGGGACAGGAAGAAGCGGTTCACCGCGCTCCTTCACCACGTCTACAGTGTCGACCGCCTGCGTGCTGCGTATTTCGCTGTCAAGCGAGACGCCGCAGCAGGGATCGATGGAGAGACGTGGAAGCACTACGGAGAGGACCTGGAGGAGAAGCTGAAGGGCCTCTCGGGAAGGCTGAAACGAGGAGCCTACCGGGCGAAGCCGGTTCGTAGGGCGTACATCTCGAAGGCGGACGGGCGGCAGAGGCCGCTCGGAGTTCCCACATTGGAGGACAAGATCGTCCAACGTGCTGTCGTCGAGGTGCTGAATGCCATTTGCGAAACGGACTTCCTCGGTTTCTCCTATGGATTCCGCCCCGGACGCAGTCCTCATGATGCGTTGGATGCGCTGGCGATTGGGATCCAGACGAGAAGGGTGAACTGGGTGCTCGACGCCGATATCCGTAGTTTCTTTGACACCCTCGACCACGGATGGCTGGTGAAGTTCGTCGAGCATCGAATCGCGGACCGGCGCGTCGTGCGGTTGATCCAGAAGTGGCTTAACGCAGGCGTGCTGGAGGACGGTAAGCGGATACGGAGTCGGGTGGGAGCCGTTCAGGGCGGAAGTATCAGTCCGCTATTGGCGAATCTCTACCTGCACTACGTGTTCGACCTCTGGATCTGTCACTGGAGAGACAAGCGGGCGAGGGGCGATATCATCGTCGTGCGCTACGCGGATGACTTCGTGGTGGGTTTCGAGCATCGGGAGGAAGCCGAAAAGCTCCTCGTCGAGCTTCGGGCACGGTTCCGACGGTTCGGTTTGGAGCTGCACCCTGAGAAGACCCGGTTGCTTGAATTTGGCCGGTTCGCCGCGCGAAACCGCAAACGTCGCGGCCAGGGGAAACCCGAAACCTTCAACTTCCTGGGGTTCACGCACAGTTGCGGGAAAACTCGGAAGGGGAAGTTCGTGGTACTTCGGCAGACGATGCGTCAGAGGTTGCAGGCGAAGCTGAAGGAAGTAAAGGCTGAACTTTGGCGGCGTATGCACGACTCCATCCCGGAGGCGGGCGTCTACCTGCGATCAGTTGTCACGGGCCACATGAGGTACTACGGTGTCCCGCGCAACAGCACTGCGATATCGAACTTTCGGCGTGGAGTGGGTTGGACATGGTGGCGCATCTTGAAGCGCCGCAGCCAAACACACCGATGGCCGTGGACTCGAATGCAGCGCCTGATCGCACGGTGGCTTCCACCCGCGCGGATCTGCCGACCCTATCCCCGCCTGCGTCTGGTCGTCAGGACCCAAGGTAGGAGCCCGGTGCGTTAGTAGCGCACGCCGGGATCTGTGCGGGGGGCGCCGGGCGACCGAGCGTCCCTACCGCGACTGTTCTCACGGCCGAAGTGGTTAACAGCCGAGTCCAACTCGGGGTCCCAAACAGGACGGTTTTCGAACTTGCCTCTGTCCCCGTGCGGGCTCGAGTCCCGGCTCCCGACACGTGCCTGCGGCATCCGATCGTAAAGCCATTCATGAAGTTAGCGTGGGATTGACTTGATTCGTCCTTACCCATTCCTGCCTAGGCAGTCTCAAAGACTTATAACCTTTGCTGAATAGTGATATAATCCCTGCACCATTGGCACGGGCCGCGGGTGGCGAGGCGATGCCATCGCGTGCTTGCCTCTATGCGTTCCTCGTGGCCGCGTTTGCCACCGTCCCGGCATTGGCGACCACTTGTGTTGTGAGCCCATGCGCTTACTCGGCACTGCGATCGCCACCCGGTGCACCAAGGAG
>JBDHDY010000636.1:0-2340 GCA_039591275.1 Gemmatimonadota bacterium
CGGATTGCAGAATGCAGATTGCAGATTCGAGATTTGCGATTGGGGTGGATGTGTGGCGTCGATTCGCGAATCGCCGATCACCTATCTAAATTTCCCTGAGCTAAAGCACCAACGCGCCGTGACATGAGCCGCCTTTCAAGGCGGGTCGCGAAGCGCCGAGCCCGGACTTCAGTCCAGGCTGAACCCATATAGGGCAGATTCACACAGATGAGACTTGATGCCTGATCCACTAGAGCGACTAGCAGACGCGCTCTCGGATCGCTACAAGATCGAGCGCGAACTCGGCTCTGGCGGTATGGCAACCGTTTACCTCGCTGAAGACCTGAAGCACCACCGCAAGGTGGCGGTGAAGGTGCTTCGGCCGGAGCTTGCTGCGGCGCTGGGTCCCGATCGATTCCTGCGCGAGATCGAGATCGCGGCAAGTCTGACTCACCCGCACATTCTTCCCGTCTACGACTCCGGTGAGGCCGAGGCCTTCCTTTACTACGTCATGCCGTATGTGGAAGGCGAGTCACTACGGGACCGGTTAAACCGCGAGAAACAGCTTCCCATCGACGATGCGTTGCTGATCGCACGCGAGGTAGCAGAGGCACTCGAATCCGCACACCGCCACGACGTGATTCACCGAGACATCAAGCCGGAGAACATCCTGCTGCAAGAAGGGCATGCGATGGTGGCGGACTTCGGGATTGCGCGAGCACTTGATGTTGTAGGCGGCACCAAGCTCACGGAGACCGGCGTAGCGCTCGGCACGCCGGCGTACATGAGTCCGGAACAGGGAGCAGGGAGTGGGGAGCTGGACGGTAGGAGCGACATCTACTCCCTTGGCTGTGTCTTGTACGAGATGCTCGGTGGACAACCGCCGTTCACGGGAGTCACGGTCGAGAGCATCCTCAACCAACACATGATGGCGGACGCAACACCGGTAACGCAGCTGCGCCCCACTGTGCCTGCCGAGGTCGTTGGCGTCTTGGGTCGCATGCTGGCCAAGGCAGCGGCAGACCGATTCAGCTCGGGAAAGCAATTGGCTGCAGCACTTTCAGGCGCTACTCGCACAGCCGCGAGCACAGCCGCGCCCGCACGCCGCACCAGGACATACGCCGCCGTGGCTTTCTTCGCAATCATCGGTGCGGTCGCATTGCTCTCTCAGTTCGTCGGCGGAGCCAACCCGGCCTCTGCGGATGAACCGGTTGGGATCCTGGTCAAGCCGTTCGATCTGCTCGGCGCGGAAGAGGACGCCTATCTCGCGGAGGGCATGGCGGAGGAAATCCGAGACCGGCTCACTCGGGTAGCGGCACTCCAAGTCTTTGGCCGTCAGACGGCAGTGTACGCGAAAGAAGCCAACTGGACCGAGCGGCAGATCGGGGAAGAGATCGGGGCGGAGTACGTGTTGGATGGAACCGTGCGCGTGCAGCGAAACGCCGGCGGGGACGACCGGATGCGCGTCAACGCGACGCTGGTGCGCACGGATGATGGGTCTCTGGCATGGTCACAGACGTACAATGAGTCCGTCGCGGATCTGCTGGCGACGCAGGCCGATATAGCAGAGCAGGCTGTCGACGGTTTGCAGATCGTGTTGGGGGAATCGGAGCGTGAGTTTCTGACAGCTCGGCCGACGGCGGACGCCACCGCATATGAGCATTACATGCGGGGGAACCTGCTGTGGGACTTTGTTTATGTCGGAAGTGAAAGGTGGAAGCAGATCGCGGAGCAGTACGAAAGGGCTGTTGCACTGGATCCCGAGTTTGCCGAGGCGCACGCACGATTTTCCATGGCGTCAAGTGTGCTGTATTTCATGGGCCGGGGCCAGGATCCAACGCAGGAGCGACTCGCCACTGCACGAGAAGCTGCCCAGCGAGCGTTGGAGCTGGAACCCGGGCTCACAGCGGGACATCTAGCATTAGCGGTTTTCTATACGTACGGCGAGGCGGATTACGACCGCGCCCTTCCGGAAGCTCTGCTCGCGGTCGCAGAACAGCCCGGCAACACATTGGCTTTGAATTACCTGGCCGCGATTCAGCGTCGACGGGGTGAATGGGTCGAGGCTGCTGCAACGTTTGCGAAAGCAGCCGACCTCGAGCCCCAGTCCGTGGCGCTGCAATACAATGCTGGGGACACGTACACATACATGAGGCAGTACGACGAGGCACAGCGCTATTACGACCGCTTGATCGCCCTCGAATCTCCCTTGGGCTACAGTTGGCAAGCGCAGCTCCACGTGCTGCGACACGGCGACGTGGCCAGCGCCCGCCAAATCTTAGAAGGCGCACCAGACGATATCCTCGACTTCCCTGGGTGGTTGGCAACCATAACCGACCGCTACGGCTCGTTTACCAGAAC